>JALYXG010000687.1 GCA_030947205.1 Chloroflexota bacterium | reverse complement strand
ATACCGCTGCTTTGTAACAATTGAAGATACCCGCGACAATAGAGGAGAGGCGGTGCGCTGTCCTCCATTCGTTGCAATAACACCTGGGGATAATCCTCACCGCCAAGATGAATCACCGCAACGTTCTTCTCCCGTAATCGGCGATACGTTGACTCAAGGGACGCTTCTTCAATATCGTCGAGAGCGTCGAATACGGTCTTATCGATCTTCGGAAAGAGACCATGGAATCTTGGCCAGTCTAAATCAAAAATTTCACTGATAGGCAGACCAACATCCTCCATACGTCTGTGAATCATGTTGAGGCGTTTCGGACCCAAGCCGCGTACTTGGGTCAGACGATACCAATCATAATCGCTCTTGATCACGCTCATCGCTTCGTCCTCGTCTTTGTGACTGTTAGTACGTACACGTTCTGTATTTTACCTTGCGAATGCAATACCTCGGTGATCGCCCGGAGCGTTTCACCCGAGCGGTAAATGTCATCAAAAAGCACAACCGATTTCCCGGAAAGAGTTAGATCGCCAACCTCGAATGCTCCTTTGAGTTGTTCTCTTCGCCTTACAGGGTCTTCCAGAGTTTTCAGTGCTTGAGTGGCCTTTATCTTTACGAGATAGTCAAGAAGACAGAGTAACCCCGTCTTCTCCCCTATTCGAATCGCCAGCCGCTCTACGGGTTGGAAGGACCGATGGGTATCTGAAGGAGGAACGGGAATAATGGCGGAAAGTTTTGGAAAGACACGACGCGATTGTAGAAAGGTTGCGATCACATCGGCCAAGGGTTCAATCTTGCTTTGATCAGCATGGTATTTGAGTTGATACAGCGTCTCACCAAGAGCCGTCCGCTGGGTATCGAACCCACCATCTGCGCGGAGATTACTCGCAATCGTGTGCAAATCGAGAGCAGACCCATTTCGCCAATTGCCTTGGAGCCGCTGCTCGTTGATTGGAAATCTCACGCCCTTGCTCCTCGATTTTAATCTAACGTGGCAGGAACTGGCAAAGGCATTTGAGGATTGTGCTAATCAGCGAGTGTTAATTCGAGATTCGCGCTCAAAAAGCATACCACAATACTGGAAATAGCTTGGGCCAGCCAAGAACATCTCGGCTGGCCGAATGAGGAAATACGAAAGCGACGGTCGAGCTACTCCTTCGGCTCCGGCGGGGGGGCGAAGCCGGGGATGCGCCAGCCGCTGCGCTGCTGAAAATAACTCAGGCCGCGTGCGGCGGTGATCAGGAGGAAGAAGGTGACCAGGCCCGTGAGGATCAGGTCCACCGCTGTTACATCCGTCGGGAAGCCGCCGAGGATGAGGACGCGCACGCCGTAGATGCCGAGGACAATCGGCCCCGCGTTCGTGATCACCTGATCGAAGGTGCGCAAAAAGACCGCGTACGAGACCGCCGTCGTGATGAGCAGCAGCACGGCAATCACCAGTGCCTTGAGGTAATTGGAGCGATGAAAGGTGAGGTCGCTCGCCGCGACGTAATCGAAATTATCCACCTTCAATGGGCGCACGTCCGCCGCGTTGAGGAGATCAGGATCATCCATCCGCAGCCGGTTCACTTTATCGCGGACCGTGACGAAGAGTTGACCACGCGCCTCGTTCACCGGCACGACGACTGATTTGTTGTCCGCGCCGATCCGTTCGAGCGACAGGCCGAGCGTCAGCGTGTCGGTGTCGAACGGATAGCGGAAGAGGCTGCTGCCGATCGGCAGTTTGAGCGTCGCGCTGAACTGCGTCGGCGTGGTCGGCAGTGTGATCGAATCGTTCGCCGGCAGTCCTTCTTCGTCCCTGCCGAACGGGTCAATGGAATAAAAGACGATCTTGTCCCGGGCGGCGCAGTTGTCCTTGCAGAAATGCGTGCCGCTGACCCGCAGCGTCATCGTCTCGCCCAGTTCATCAATCGCGGTAACATCCACATGGACGCGGTTGTAAGTCGTCGTGGCGGCGTCCGGCGCCTCGATCGGCGTGACGGTGAAAAGTTTTTCCGTCGAAGGATTGCTGACATCCACGATCAGGTCAATCAGCCCGAACGGAATGAGGACGATCATGACGAGAATCAACGCGGCCACAAGAACAAAACCCGTGCGGTTCTGTCGCCGCACCCTGGACGCTTCCACTGGCATCACTCTTCCCCTTCCCTTTTCGACCGCCGACCGTCTCGGCATGCGCACAGCGACGCCCGGCGTGGCGTACCATCGGCACCGGGCGGTTGCTCCAATCCCCACGATGAAGCAGCATGATTATAGGATAGTGGGGGACGAAAATGCGA
>JALYXG010000648.1 GCA_030947205.1 Chloroflexota bacterium | reverse complement strand
CCCCACCGAGATCGCGCAACGCCCGTTCCAGTGCGGGATCGGTGAATTGCTGCTCGTGTTCAGCCATTCTCCAGCCCCCCCAGATCGCCATCGGTGATGCCATCGGCCCGCAGCGCCGTGCGCAGCCGCCCAAGCGCGCGCGAAAGGCGCGATTTGACTGTGCCCCGCGCGACCGCGAGCGCGGTCGCCATCTCGGCTTCGGAAAGATCGAAAAAGTAGCGATAGGCGATCACGAGGCGGTCATCCTCACGGAGTTGGTTGATTGCTCGGAGGAGCGCGTCCTGCTGTTCGGCGCGGAGTGCCATCGTCTCGGGTGATGGGGCCACATCGTCATTGCGGTGGCGTTCCGTTGCCCGGAGCGCGAGGCCGACGCGCCGTCCGACTGCCTTCCGCCGGTTGCGCGCCTCGTTGGCGACGATACGGAGGAGCCACGGACGGAACGGCGCATCCAACCGGAAGCGATTGAGAGCGGCCCACGCTTTGACGAACGCCTCCTGCGCCGCTTCCTCTGCCTCCGCCGCCGTACCGGTGATCAGATAGGCCGTGCGGAAGGCAACGTCCTGATACTGCCGTACGAGGGTCTCGTACGCGCCCGTGTCACCCTGCTGCGCTCGTTCGACGGTTGCGCGTTCCTCCAGTGGCTGGCCCTCCACCGTCTCATTGATCCACACGTACATACTACAAGGCGAACGGCCTGTTGGTTCCCACCCGCCGCTTATCCCACGCCGAGAATGCTCCACGGGTGGCTCACACCCGCGATCTCCTTAATCATCTTTCCCGTCGCGGCATCGAGCAGGAGCAGTTTGCCCTTTTCCGCGCTGACGGCGTAGAGACGCGCACCATCCGGGCTGCTCGTGATGCTATCCAGCGGCCAATCGGCCAACGAGCGCCCACGCAACGTCAGGTCGGCGGTGTTGACGGCGAGCAGACCCTGCTCCGCGATGATGAAGAGCGTCCGACCGTCCGGCGTGAGGGTCGCGCCGCCGCTAAGGATGCGTTTCGCATTCGCGTGTGGCAGCAGCCATGCACCGACGCGCGCGACGAGCGCGGGTCGGCTCGCGGTCGTCGTTGGGATCGTTACACTCCGCCGCACGCTCAGTTGCGCCGGGTCCACCTCCGCCACAATTCCGAGCGCGCCGTTGACCGCGTAGAGCGAGCGACCATCCTTTGTCTGCGCGAGCGACCAGAGCAGTTGCTTCTCGAAGTCCTCCTTGCCGGTCCTCGGCAGGAAGACACAGACCGCATACCGACCATCCAGATTCAGCATGTGAATGAACGGACCCTTCGCTTGATTGAGATAGAGGCTGTAGACCCACTGCCCGTCTGCCGAGACGACAGACGATTGCCGCGTCCCGCTCATCGTTTGGGCGATTGCCGTCTTATCCACGACAACGCCCGGTTGCAGGATGCCCGTCGTCAGATCGTAGAGTCGCACCTTGTAGCCGAGACCGGATGTGGAGGTATTCGTGCTGTCTCGTGGCAGTGTTTCGATCAGGTAGAGCGAAGCGCCGTTGCCGCTGAGGGCATCGAAGGCGAAGTTGCCATCCAGTTCGACGCGCTTCGGCGGCTGTGCGAAGGCGGTATCGAGGACGACAAGATGGCTGCGCGCGTGGCTCGTGTCCGTCGCACCCGCATCAATCTCGTCGCCCGGCTTCGTTTCGAGGGCGAGTCACTTGGCATTCGGGGAGAGGCCACTGAATGTACTGGCGATGCCCATTTCGGGCAGGGTGTATCGTCCGCTCACGGACGTTTCCCGAATCGTCTGCCCCGTCAGTGGGTTGAGGGCGCGCACGGTCGTTTGCTCCCTGTCCCACTGCGCGGTGTAGAGGATGGACCAATCCGGTGCGGGGACGCCGAGGGACACGTCGTGCAGGTGTGTGCCGCTTTGTGCGTCCACAACGCTCAAGCGATTGATGGTCGTGCCGTACCCGTCACGGACAAAGAGTCGGTCGTTTGCCGCCGGGACGTTCGTGCTCGTTGAAGTGGTCACTGGTGCGGTCGTTATCGCCGACGATGTCGCTTGCGGGCTGGGCGCGGTCGTGGGTGTCGCCGCTCCGCAGGCGACCGTGACGAGTGCGAGTACGCAACTAACGAGAAACCGTTTTGGCATGGCAGCGCTCCTTCGTGTCTCGTGCTCCGACCAGTTCTCACCTCTTCTACAACGCGGCGCGTGCAATGGTTCCCGACCGTCGGGAGCGGGCAGCATGGTGTGATCGCGTGCAGGGAATAACGCTCCGGCGATTGACGTGCCGCGCGTGCATCGCTATGCTCATGGTAACGAGATCGGTTCCGTTCTGGCACGAAGGGAAAACCCCGTGAACCGCCGCCCCGAGGTGTGTTTCAACGCAATCGTCAGAGCCGCCGCGCTGTAGGAGCGCGTACGGATCGCACCGACGAACAATGCTCGTGTAGGCTTCAGCCTGCGTTCCCTGCCCGGATACATCATGCCCGAACGTTTCGCAGGCTGGAAAGCCCGCGCTACCGGGCAGGGACTACCGGGGACGCAGGCTGAAGCCTACGCTACCCGGATTGCTCCGTTCGCGCTCCCCCACAATATGCGACATGACGATTGCTATGGGGGTACGTTTCACATGGAAACACGAATTGAACCACCGCGCGCCCGTTTCACGGGTCTGTGGCGGCACCAGGATTTCCTGCGTCTATGGGCGGGGCAGACGGTCTCGCTTTTTGGCAGCCGCGTCGGGGGCTTTGCACTGACCTTTGTCGCGGTACTGACGCTCCATGCGTCACCGATTCAGGTTGCCTTCCTGAATGCCGCGCAGTACGGACCGGGACTGATCGTCGGGTTGTTCGCCGGAGTGTGGGTGGACCGTTTGCGTCGCCGCCCGGTGATGATCGCGGTGGACATCGGGCGGGCCGCCGTGCTGGCGATCATCCCGCTCGCCGCCGCGCTCGGTCGGTTGAGCATTCCGCTGTTGTTTGCGGTCGCCCTGTGCATCAGCGTGCTGACCGTTGTGTTCGATGTCGCGTACCGCTCGTATCTACCGTCGCTCGTGCGGCGGGACGCATTGATCGAGGGGAACAGCAGGCTCCAGGCGAGCGCGGCGGCGGCGGAATTTGGCGGGTGGAGCATCGCGGGCTTCCTGTTGCCGATCTTCACGATCCCCGGCACGATCCTGCTCGACTGTCTTTCCTTTCTCGTCTCGGCAGGTTCGCTGGCGACGATCCGCGCAGCGGAACCGGCGCCGACACCGGCGACGGAACGCATGGGAGCATGGCGGGAGATCGGGGCGGGGCTGCGCCTCCTGAGCGACCGGCCAGTCTTCCGCGCCCTCGCCTGCATCGCCGGTGTGTGGAATCTCTTTCGTTCCATCATCGGTGCGGCGATCGTCCTGTACGTCACGCGCGAACTGCACGTCTCGCCTGCCGTGCAGGGGGTCGTCTGGTCCATCGGCGGCATCAGTGCGCTGATTGGCGCGGTGCTGGCGGAGCGCGTGACGCGGCGGTGGGGGATCGGCCCAACGATGTTCGGGACGCTGCTGCTCGCGGTCGTTACGACAATCTTCATCCCGCTCGCCTCCGGGCCACTTGTCTGGATCGTCGTTTCGCTCCTGGTGCAGCAAATCCTCGGCGATGGCGCGGCGACGATCTACGAAATCGTCCAGGTGAGCGTGCTCCAAATGCGCACGCCGGACCATCTGTTGGGGCGGATGAACGCGAGCCTCCGCTTCATCGAGTGGGGCGCGATGCTCGCGGGGTTGCTGCTCGGCGGGCTGCTCGGGCAGGTGATCGGGCTGCGGGCGGCGCTTTTCGTCTCCGTCGGCGGCCAGTTGCTCGCGCCACTCCTGCTCGCCCTGTCGCCGGTGCGTACGCTTCGCGAGCAATGAGTGGAGGGAGAAGTCGCCTCATTGCTCGTTACTCATTGCTCATTGCTTCCAGAGTGGCCCTTTACAGCGAGTCTGCGCGCTGTTAGTATCAATGCACAATCCTCGCTGAGAATGCATGTGAACGTGACTGTAGACACGGTGTGCCATGCGAGCGAGAATGGGCCGTCGTCCTGCTTGCGCGGGGCGGCGTTGTGCATTCGGATGAGTGT
>JALYXG010000629.1 GCA_030947205.1 Chloroflexota bacterium | reverse complement strand
CCCGGCTCAACGCGCTCAGTTTCTGGCTGCTGATCTTCGGTGGCCTGCTCCTGTATTACTCGTTCATCGGTGGCGGCGCGCCGGACGCGGGCTGGTTCAGCTACGCGCCGCTCAGCGAGCGCGCCTTCTCGTTCACGAGCGGCCTCGATTACTGGGCGCTCGGTTTGCTCGTGACGGGCATTGGTACCGTGCTTTCCGGCATCAACTTCCTCGTCACGATCCTCACGCAGCGCGCGCCGGGGATGGGCATTCGCCGCCTGCCGCTCTTTGTCTGGATGACCTTTGTCAACGCAATTTTGATCATCTTTGCCTTGCCGATCCTCAATGCCTCGCTCGTCATGCTGCTGGCGGACCGGCAACTGAACGCGCATTTCTTCGACCCGGCGAGCGGCGGCTCCGCCGTGCTCTGGCAGCACTACTTCTGGGGTTTCGGCCACCCGGAGGTTTACATCATGGTGCTGCCCGCCTTCGGCATCATCAGCGAAGTGATCCCCGTCTTCTCGCGCAAGCCGATCTACGGGTACGGCTTCGTCGCGGCGAGCACGGTCGGCATCGCCTTCCTCAGTTTCGCCGTCTGGGCGCACCACATGTTCGCCGTCGGGTTGGGGCGCGGAGCGGATACGATCTTCGCGGCGGCGAGCATGTTGATCGCGGTGCCGACGGGCGTGAAGATCTTCAACTGGATCGCGACGATGTGGGGCGGCGCGATCCGCTTCACGACGGCGATGTGCTTCGCGATCGCCTTCCTCATCCTCTTCACCATCGGCGGCATCAGCGGCGTCTCGTTCGCCGTCGTCCCGACCGACTGGCAGACGACGGACACTTATTATTTGGTCGCGCACCTGCATTACGTCCTCTTTGGCGGCACGATGTTCGCCATTTTTGCGGGGTTCTACTACTGGTTTCCGAAAGCGACCGGGCGGATGCTCTCCGAGGGCCGGGGCAAAGGGGTTTTCTGGCTAATGTTCCTCGGCTTCAACCTCACCTTTGGCGTGCAGCACATTCTCGGCATTCTCGGGATGCCGCGCCGCGTCTTCACCTATCCGAATTTCCCCTGGTGGGGCGCGCTGAACCTCGCCTCGACGATTGGCGCGTTGATCCTCGGCCTGGCGGTGCTCGTCTTTTTCTGGGATGTCGTCGCTAGCCTGCATCACGGCGCAATCGCTGGGGATAATCCCTGGAAGGCCTGGACGCTCGAATGGGCGACGACCTCGCCGCCGCCGATACACAACTTCGACCGCTTGCCGCCGATCCGCAGCCGCCGCCCCTTGTGGGATGTCGCACACCCGGAAAACCCGGACTGGAAGCGCGAGAAGAACCAGAAAGGCGCGGCGGACCGCGAGGAAATCGGCATTGACACGAACCTGCAAGGAACGGCGCTCTTCCTCGCCTCGGAGGCCGTCTTCTTCGTGCTGCTCATCCTCGCCTTCGTCTATTATCACAAGAATATCTTCAACGAGTCGAGCGGTACACAGCCGAATGCGGGCCGGGTATTGGACCCGATGAAAACCGGCATCTACACCGTCTGCCTGCTCGCCAGCAGCGTCACGATCTGGTGGGCGGGGCATAGTTTGAAGCGCGGCAATCAGACGATGGTCCGCCTCGCGCTACTCGCGACCGTGATCCTCGGCGCGATCTTCCTGTTCGGGCAGGGGCAGGAGTACGCGCGCTTGATCGGCGAGAATGTCACCGTCAGCCGCAACCTGTTCGGCTCGACCTTCTTCACCCTGACGGGCTTCCACGGCTTCCATGTTTTCATGGGGCTGGTTGCCATCACGATCCTCTTCGGCCTCGCCCTCGCGGGTACGTTCAAGAAACCGCACTCCGTCGCCATCGAAGCGGTCTCGCTCTACTGGCACTTCGTGGATGTCATCTGGATCGTTATCTTCGCGACGGTCTATCTGTGGGCGCGCGTATGACGACGTGGCGGCTCCTGACGACCGCGTGGGACGGCTCGCCGTCCGTGCTGCTCGGCTGCACGGCGCTGGTCGCGGCGTATGTCGCCGCCACGCGCCGCCGCCCGTCGCGCCACGCGGGGTATTTCTTCGCGGGCATCGTCGTGCTGCTCTTCGCGCAGTGCTCACCGCTCGACGCACTCGGCGACACCTATCTGTTTAGCGCGCATATGATTCAGCATCTTTTGCTGGTGGTCATTGTGCCGCCGCTGTTTGTCCTCGGCATCCCGGCGTGGCTCGCGGAGCGATGGCTGGCTGTGCCGCGCATCCGAGCGGCGGAACGGGCGCTGCGCCATCCGGCGGTCGCGTGGCTGCTCGGCATCGGCGCGATGTACGTCTGGCATCTCCCAACGCTCTACAACGCGACGCTCGCGCACCTCGGCATCCACATCTTCGAACATCTCTGCTTTCTCGTCACGGGCGTCATCTTCTGGTGGCCCATCTGCGCGCCGTTGCCGGCGTCGCGGTATCCGGCCCTGGCGGCGATGTTGTATCTCTTCACCGCTGCGGTCGCGGGAAGCGTGCTCGGTATCATTCTCACCTTCGCGTCGCCCGGCCTGTACCCCGCCTACCTGCATCCGGTGGACGCGCGCGGACTGTTGCCACTCATTCGGGACGGATGGGGAGTGTCCGCCGCGACGGATCAGCAACTCGGCGGGCTGATCATGTGGGTGCCGGGTGGTCTCATCTATCTTTGCGCGATCATCGGCACTTTCGCGCGCTGGCAGAGCGACGTGGATGAAGAGGGCGACCCGGCGCTACGTGGCTACGTAGGGCAGGCCGCGCCGTCGTCACTTGGGGAGGGAATCTGATGCCCGATCAATCGCCGGACACGAAAAAGACCGCGATCAAGATTGCGATGGGCGCGGCGCTCGGCGGCGCGCTCGGCATCGTCGCCGCGCGCCGCAAAGGTAGCAACGAGCAGGCAGTGGACAGTGAGCAGTGGGCAGGGGACGGCGTTGTAGGGGCGGTGCTTGAACCGCCGTCCCCGACCCCCGGTCCTCATCCCGCCCAGAAGGCGCCCGCTGTCCTCAGTCCTGACCATCCCGATTGGGAAATGCTGCCCGCCGCACATCTCCCCCGACCGACGTACTGGCCGGTCGTCCTCGCGGTTGGGATCATGTTCCTCGCCTGGGGGATCGTGACAACGGTTGCCATCTCCGTGATTGGGCTGGCGCTGCTCGCCCTCGCCCTCGGTGGCTGGATCGGAGAACTGCGCCATGACCATTGAGACGTACGAACCGACCGGGACGGACCACGCGGAATCGCCGGAGACGCTGGCACGGCGGCGATTCCTGAACTGGTTGTGCATCGGGCTTGGCGCGGTCGGTGCGACAGCGGTGGGCGTGCCGGTCATCGGCTTCCTGATCCGGCCGCTCTTCGCCAAGCAGCCGCGCGAATGGCGCCCGGTCGGCACGGTGGACGATTTCGAGGTCGGCACGACGAATCTGGTGAAATACACTGATCCGTCATCGGTGGCCTGGACGGGCGTTTCCGGCAATACGGCGGCGTGGCTCCGGCGCACCGGCGGGCAGGATTTCGTCGCCTACTCGGTCAACTGCTCCCATCTCGGTTGCCCAGTGCGCTGGCTGGCGGGCGCCGATCTCTTCATGTGCCCGTGCCACGGCGGCGTGTATTACAAGGACGGTAGCGTCGCCGCCGGGCCACCGCCGCAGCCGCTCACGCGATACCCGGTACGCGTCAACAATGGGCAGGTGGAAATCCAGACAAGCCCGATTCCGGTGGTATAGCGAGGGTGAAGGACTGAGGACTGAGGACTGAGTAGCGTCGGCTTCAGCCTGCGAGAGGGATGCAGAGAACGCAGGCTGAAGCCGACGCTACCAACGACGTAAGGATAGTGTGATGGCAGTGGAAGCGAAGCGGGGGAATATCTTCATACGCGCATGGCGGGCGTTCGACGACCGGACGGGCACCTCCAAACTGGTCGGGCCGATGATCCGCCACCCGGTGCCGGCGACGGGGCGAATCGGCTGGGCATATGTCTTCGGCAGCGCAACGCTCTTCTCGTTCATGACACTCGTCGCCACCGGGATTGTGCTCGCCACGTCGTATATCCCGGCGACGGCGGACGCCTATAACAGCCTGCAGTTCATCTCGCACGACACATTTGGTCGGGTTGTGCGCGGCATCCATTATTTTGCCGCCTCCGCGATGATGATCTGTATCGGCATCCACATGATCCGCGTCTTCCTGATGGGTTCGTACAAGTTCCCGCGCGAGGTGAACTGGCTGACCGGCGTCGTGCTCTTCGCGCTGACGCTCGGGATGGCCTTCACCGGGCAACTGCTGCGCTGGGATCAGGACGGGTTCTGGTCACTCGTCGTCGCCGCCGAGCAGGCCGGCCGTCTGCCGATTATCGGGACGACCGTCGCGCACTTCATCTTCGCGGGCGACACGGTGAGCGGCGCGACCCTCAGCCGCTTCTTCGCCATCCACGTCTTTTTTATCCCGGCGCTGATCTTCGCGACCATCGGGCTGCACCTCTATCTCGTCATCCATGACGGCATCTCGGAGCCGCCGAAGGCGGGCAATCCGGTGGACCCGAAGACGTACCGGGCGAAGTACGACGCACTCCTGAAGCGGGACGGCGTCCCGTTCTGGCCGGACGCCGCCTGGCGGGACGCGATCTTCGGGGTCGCGGTGCTTGCGGCCATCCTGCTTCTGGCGATCATTTTTGGCCCGAAGGAATTGGGGCAGCAGCCCGACCCCTCGATTGTCCAAGCCTACCCGCGGCCGGACTGGTACTTTCTCTGGTACTTCGGTGTGCTCGCGCTCTTGCCGAAGGGGACGGAGAGTTACGTCATCATCCTCGCGCCGGTGCTGCTGTTCGTCGTCCTTTTCGGGCTGCCATTCGTCTCCAACCACGGTGAGCGTAGCCCGAAGCGGCGGCCGTGGTCGGTCGGCTTCGTCATCCTAACGCTGATGATGATCGGCACGCTCTGGCAGGTCGCGGTGCGCGCCCCGTGGTCGCCGCACTTCGAGGTGCAGCCGCTTTCCGCGCAGGTTGTCGGCACGACAAGCGGCCCGGTCGCGCAGGGGGCGCAACTCTTCAACGCGAAGGGGTGCCAATACTGCCACGCCGTGAACGGGCAGGGCGGTAATCGCGGCCCCGACCTGACGAACGTCACGAACCGCCTGCCGCAGGATCAGATCACCATCCGCATCCTCAATGGCGGCGGCAACATGCCCGCCTATGGCGGCAATCTCACGCCGGATGACCTGAACGCGATCATCGCCTTTTTGAAGAGCAGGAGAACCTAACCCCCGGCCCCTCACCGCGACAATAGTGGGCGCGCCTCCGACGCGACGTGTCGCGGATCGTGCGGGCGGGGGTCGAGAGGGACGGTGACGCGCACGGTCGTGCCGGTGCCGGGGGCGGTGATGATCGCGTGGTCGCCGCCCATTTCCCTGGTGCGCGCGGTCATCGTTTCCAGCCCCATGTGGCCGGGATGCGCGAGGGCAGGATCGAACCCCTTGCCGTCGTCGCGGATTTCCACGACGAGTTTCGCGCCCTCTGCCAGGGCGATACGCACGATAGCGCGCCGCGCTCCCGCGTGCTTGACGACGTTATTCAGCGCCTCCTGCACGAGACGGTACAGGTGTTCCTCCGCTTGCGTGCCGAGGATCAGGCGATCTATCGGGGCGTCCACGTCAATGGCGATCTCTTCGCGCGCACTGACCGCCGCCGCGAGTTTGCGCACGGCGTTGACCAGTCCTTCCTCCGCCAGCGCGCCGGGGCGCAACTCGAAGATCAGCATTCGCATCTCGGCGAGGGCGGCCTGCGCGAGGTCGCTGAGGATTTTCACCTGCTGGCGCGTCGGATCATCGGCGGGCGTGCCTGTGCGGTCGAGGTTCTTGAGCGTCGTGCGCGCGTGGAGCGTCATCGAGAACAACTCCTGCGTCACCGAATCGTGCAACTCGCGGGCGAAACGGAGCCGTTCCTTGGCTACCGCCTCTGCCACCGCCAGACGCGCGTTTTCCTCCCGCGCCGCCCGCATCTCCCGGTTGACGCGCACCATCTGGAAGACTCCGATCATACTGATGCCGATTAAGCCGATCTGGATGGATAGCAAACTCGTATCGGTTATGCTGAGGCCCGATGCCGCGTCAACAAGCCCTGCCCCAATGCTAATACTGACGATCAGCCACACGGCGGTTCGTGGTGGCGCGCGGCCTGCGCTGACACTGAGAAAAAAGAACAGACCCACCCAAGAAACGCCGAAGACGAGATTGAGCGCGAATGTTTCGATGATAAGAATGAGGAAGATCACCAACCAACGCGTGAAATAGGGTGTCTGACGCTCTCGATCGCTAAAGAGCATCCAGAGATAGAGGGCCACAAACGTGGCCACTCCCACCAGTCCGAAGGCGATGCGGAGCGGCGATTGGTGGGTGCGGAAGAGTTCGGTAACGGGATTTATCAGGACGAGCAGCCAGCCCAGCCCAAGCAGCCGCCATAAACGGCCACGGCGACCATCCATGGATAACGTGTCATACGCTCCCCCGTCACACGTATCATCGTGTCGCGCTGCCCTGTTGCCGAGGCGTTGCCGCGTCGGGAAAGTCGCTCGTTCCCACATCCTGCACCTCGGTTGTGCTGCCATAGTGCCGTAATGGCGCCGGTGATTGCCCAGCCCTTTGTACTATACGGCGCGGCCCCCGGCGTAGCCAATGGACGACGGATGCACCGAGAAGTCGGTTGGTCTGCCGTGGCAGTACGCACACCATTACTCGGCGTGTGGTGTACGATAGGGTACACAGCATCGCGAAGCACGCAAGAAAATAATCGGAACCGGACGGAGGGTATCATGCGCGGCCTTGTCTTTCTGGGAGATCGTGAAGTCGAACTGCGAGAGTTTCCCGACCCGACGCCGGGGCCGGAAGATGTGATCGTCGGTATCCAGAGTTCCGGCCTGTGCGGCAGCGATTTTCGCCCGTATCGCGCGCCAAAGGCGGCGGTTGACCCGGAGCATCTGCCGATTGGCGGGCACGAGCCGTGCGGCATCGTCGTCGCGCGCGGCACGCACGTCGCGGACGCCGCAGCGCGGATCGGGGACCGGGTGATGGTGCATCACTACCACGGCTGCGACGCCTGCCATCATTGCCGCGCGGGGTACAGCCAGATGTGCCTGCACGGGAGCGTCGTCTACGGCTTCACCGGCCACGGCGGGAACGCTCCGTACCTGCGCGTGCCCGCCAGCACACTCGTCCGCTTTCCCGACGCGCTGACGTTTGACGAAGGGGCGGCGATTGCCTGCGGGACGGGCACCGCGTACATGGCCTTGAAGCGGCTCGATGTGTCGGGGCGGGACACGCTGGCGATCTTCGGGCAGGGTCCGGTCGGGTTGAGCGCGACGCTGCTGGCGCGGGCGATGGGCGCGCGGGTGATCGCTGTGGACCTTTCGCCGGATCGCCTCGCCCTCGCGCGGCAGCACGGTGCGGACGTGACGCTCAATCCGTCGGAGGTGGACCCGGTCGCGGCGATCCGGGAACTGACGCACGGCGAAGGGGCGGACGCAACGCTCGACTGCACCGGCAACCCGGTCGCACGCGTCAACATGGTGCAGTCCGCGCGCATCTGGGGCCGTGCCTGCTTCGTCGGTGAGGGGAATACGACGACCTTCGACATCAGCCGCGACATCATCCACAAGCAACTGACAATTCACGGCTCGTGGACTTTCAGCACGCACGGCCTCGCCGAATGCGCCCAGTTCATCGCCGATCGGGAAGTACCCTTGCAGCGGATCATCACGCACCGCTTCACGCTCGACCAGGCGGACGAGGCCTTCCGCACCTTCGAGGGCGGCGCGACGGGCAAGTGCGTCTTTGCCGTGGCCTAACTGCTCTTCCTAACCCCCAGCCCCTTCCCTGCGAGGGAAGGGGAGACGAAAAAGCCCCCTCCCTACGAGGGAGGGGGCTGGAGGGTCGGAAAATCTTCGATCAGTCCTGATGCAGCGCCGTGTAGACATCCTCGGCGTTGATCGGGACGGATGTGAACCGCTTGCCGGTTGCGGCCTTCATCGCGTTGGCGATGGTGGCCGGGCCGGGGATGATCGGCGGCTCGCCGACGATCCGCGCGCCGAACGGGCCATCGGGCGCGGGTACCTCGACGAGGATCGTCTCGATGTTCGGCACCTGCGTCGAGGCGGGCAGTGCGTAGTCCATGAATGAGCCGGTGAGCAGTTGGCCGTTGTCGTCGTAGATCATCTGCTCGAACAAGGCGAAGCCGATGCCCTGCACGACGCCGCCCTGAATCTGCCCGATCACGGCGGGCGGGTTGAGCGCGTGCCCGACATCCTGCACCGCGACGTAGTTGAGGACTTCCACTTCGCCCGTTTCCGGGTCCACGCGGACATGGGCGAGATGGGCGGTGAAGCTCGCCGCGATCACCTGCTGTGCGCTCGCGCCATTGCCCCAGACGGGCTTATACTTGCTCGTGCTCATCCGCGCGACATCCGCGAGCGTCACTTTGCGGTCCGGCACGCCCTTGACCTGCACGTTTTCGCCGACGATTTCGAGGTCCTCGACCGACGCTTCCAGTTCCTGGGCGACGATGGCGAGCGCCTGCTTGCGCGCCTCGACCGCCGCTTCCAGCACCGCCTTGCCGACGGTGTAGGTGATCTGGCTACCACCACTGCCGGGGGAGTGCGGCGCGGCCTCGGTGTCGCCGAGCACGACGCGCACCTTGTCGGCCGAGATGCCGAATGCTTCGGCGGCGATCATCGCGAAGGTCGTCGTCTGCCCGGTGAGGTCCACCGCGCCGACGCTGATCGTTAGCGTGCCGCCCGGGTCCATCCGGCAGGCGGCGGCGGCGGGGCCTTTGCCACCAGGCCAGCCACCCGCGCCGATGCCGACGCCCTCATTCGCCGGCAGATTGTGCCGGTGCTGCCAGAGCGGATGCTCCTTCAGTTTCTCCAGGCACTCGACGAAGCCGATCTTCGGCCACGGGTTGCCGTCCGGCCACAGGTCGCCCTCGACGATCGCGTTCTGCAAGCGGAAATCGAGCGGGTCCATGCCAAGTTTGTCGGCGAGGTCATCCATCTGCGATTCGATGGCGAAACTGGCGTGCGGCGCGCCCGGCGCGCGGTAAGCGCCAACCCCCGGCTTGTTCGTGACGACCTCGTAGCCGCGAATATCGAGGTTCGGGAAGCGATACCAACCGCCGATCAGCAGGCAGGCGATGCCGAGTGCCGAGCCAGAGTACGCGCCCGTGTCGAGCACGACGCGCGCCTGCATCGCGGTGAGCGTGCCATCCTTTTTCGCGCCCGTCTTGCACTCGATCACGGCGTACGGCGACGGGTTCGCGGCGAGGAAATCTTCGCCGCGCGTGTACTGCAAATGCACGGGTCGGTTCGTCTTCTTAACCAGCGAGGCGACGAATGGCTCGATGACGACGTACTTCGCGCCGAAGCCGCCGCCGACGGTCATCGCGACGCAACGCACCTGATTCGATGGCAGATCGAGCGCCTTCGCCACCTCGTCGCGCGTCATGAACTGTGCCTGCGTACTCGTGTAGACCGTCACGCCGCCGCCGCCTGCGGGGTCGGGAGCGATCATGCATGACTGCGTTTCGAGGTAGCCCTGATGAACACCGGCGATCTTGTAGGTGTCCTCGACGATCATATCCGCCTCGCGGAAACCCTGCTCGACATCGCCGCGGTGGAAGTGGAGCGTGTTCGAGACATTGTCGTGCAGGTCCTCGTGCTCCTCCTCGTCTTCGCTGGCGCTGACTGCGGCGTGCAAGTCCTGCTCCTGCGCGCCCGCCGCGAGATGCTCGCGCACGCGCGGCGCGCCGTGCTGCATCCCCTTGATTGGGTCAACGACCGCCGCGCTCGGCTCGTAGGAAACCTCGACCGCCGCCGCGCCGTCCTCCGCCTGTGCTTCCGTCCGGCCAAGGACGACCGCGACGGGCTGCCCGGCAAAGACAACGTGATCCTTGGCGAGGAAGTTGAGCCGCCGCGAGCCGGATTCCCAGCCCTTCAGCGTCCCTTCGAGGTCGCGGGCGGTGAAGACTGCCGCGACACCGGGCATTTGCCGGGCCGCTTCGGTGTCAATGATCGTGATCTTCGCGCTCGCGTATGGGCTGGATACGAGGCGGGCGTAGAGCATGCCGGGGAGCCGGACATCACCGGCGTACTGGGCGCGCCCGGTCAATTTTTCCGGGCCATCGCGGCGGAGGATGTCGGTGCCGATCGTGGTCATCTGTGCCATTGTTGCTCCCTCTCCTGATTCTTCATGCGGCATCTCACTGCGTTGACAACAGGAAGCGTACAGAACGCAAGGGGAAGTATACGGGATTTCTGCCCATCTGGTATACGCGATATGCGTTCCCCGAACAACCGAGCCCTCAGCCCCTTCCGATTCTGTTTGAAATTCGTCGTGCCACCATGTACAGTGACGCAACCCGCAATCGCTTCTCTTTGCCCCGGTTCCAGGCCATGACCGGAGGGATAATCGGTGCGGCTCGGCAGGCAGTAATCGAGCAGGGAGGGCAACGATGGATGCATTGCATACCCCCGGCCGGATGCACCGGCGCACGGTACTAAAGCGGGCGACCGCGATGGCGATGGGCGGCTCGGCGGTCGCGGCTTTGCTCGCCGCCTGTGGGGGCAGCACGGCCCCGACGGCGACGACAGGCGCGGCCGCAACCACCGCGACCGGCGCCGGGGCGGGCGCCGCCACTTCCGCCCCCAAGACCGGCTCCGCCCCGGCCGCCTCCGTCGCTGCAGCCGGTTCACCCGCCGCATCAGTATCGGCCGGTCAGGGCGTGCGTGGCGGGACGCTCAATGTCGCCCTGATTGGCGAGCCGCCGACGCTCGATATTCATCAGACGACGGCCTCGATCACCTTTTATGTCGGCTGGACGATGTTCGAGGCGCTTTTCACCTGGGACGCCAATTACCAACTCATCCCCCTGCTCGCTGAGTCCCACAACGTCAGCACGGACCAACTGACGCAGACGATCAAACTCCGCAAGGGCGTCAAGTTCCACAACGGGCAGGAGATGAAAGCGGCCGATGTCCTCGCCTCCATCCAGCGGTGGGCCGGCAAGAGTGGGGTCGGCAAGAGCGTGCTCGCCGCGACCGACACGATTAACACGCCGGACGACTACACCGTCGAGTTCAAACTGAAGAAGCCATACGGCACGCTGAGCCTCGCGTTGTCGCAGGTCAGCCAGGGATGCGCGATCATGCCGAAGTCCGTCATTGATGAGACGGGGACGGGGCAACTGGCGAAGTTTGTCGGCACCGGCCCGTATCAGCTTGGCGACCGACAGCCGGATCGCTTCATCCGTGTGGATCGCTTCAACGATTATTCTCCCCTGCCGGGTGATGCGAATGGATTGGGCGGCCACAAGTTCCAGTATCTCGATGCGATCAAGTTCATCCCGGTCCCGGACGAATCGGCGCGTGTAGCCGGGATGCTCGCCGGAGATTACGACGTCCTCGAGGATGTCGGCGCCGACCAGCAGGATAAATTGAAGAGCAATCCGAATGTCGTCGCCTCGGTGGTCACGCAGCAGGGGTGGGATGTCTTCTTCCTTAACTACAAATCCCCGATGATGTCGAACCTGAAGATGCGTCAGGCATTCCAGGCCGCGCTCAGCCACGAGCCGATCATGGCGGCGGGCCGCGGCAAGGGCTTCTACGACCTCAATCCCTCGCTGATGTGGAAAAAGACGCCGTGGTACAACGACGCGGGCAAGGAACTCTACAATCTGCACAGCGTGGACAAGACGAAGAGTCTCCTGAAGGACGCGGGCTACGCCGGCACGCCGCTCCGCTTTATGAGCACCCAGCAGTATCCGTGGATGGCCAATGAGGCGATTGTCGCCAAGCAGCAGCTCGAAGAGGCAGGATTCAAAGTGGACCTGCAGATCTACGACTGGGCAACGGTCGTGGACCGGCGCGGCAAGGCGGATCTCTGGGACGCCTTCACGACCGGGCACGGTTTCGTGCCCGATCCGTCGCAACTCACGGTGATCGGCCAGATCGGCACCTATCCGGGGTTCTGGAGCGATGAGCCGACCAAGGGGCTGGTGGACCAGTTGCTCGCCGAGGCGGACATGAGTAAGCGGTTGCAGACGTGGCAGCAGGTCCAGACCAACTTTTACCAGACGGTCCCGGCGATCAAACTCGGCGATCAAAGCGGCCTGAATGCTCGATCCAGCCGCATCGGCGGGTGGACCGATCAGATTGATCTCGGCACCCCATTCTGGAACCTGTGGCTGAAGAAGTAGCAGCGCGGGGAGTTAGCCCTGGGGTCTGTCCGTAGAGGAAGGGCGGCTGATGACGCGGTATGTGTTGCGACGGCTCGTGGCGCTCATCCCCGTGCTGCTTGTCGTTGGGGTCGTGGTCTTTTCGCTCGTTCATCTCACGCCGGGTGACCCTGCGGCGGTGATCCTCGGCGACAACGCGACGCCGGAGCAGGTGCAGCAGCTCCGGCACGAGTTGGGGCTTGATGCACCGCTCTACCGGCAGTTCGTCCACTGGTTCGGCGATGCCGCACGGTTGCAGTTCGGCCAGTCGCTCTTTCTTGGCCGACCGGTGACGCGGGCGCTGCTTGACCGCGCCCAACCGACGGGCCTGCTGACACTCTACGCGCTCGTGGTCGCCACCGCGATTGGCGTCCCGGCGGGGATCGTCGCCGCCCTCCGGCGCAACACGCTCCTCGACCGCGCGCTGATGATGATCGCGATCAGCGGCATCGCCATCCCGAGCTTCGTCCTTGGTATCCTGCTGATCCTGCTCTTCGCGGTCGTACTCCACTGGCTGCCGGCCGGTGGCTACGTGCCGCTCACGACCGACCCCGGCAAGCACTTTCGGACGATGGTCATGCCCGCTTTTTCGCTCGGGTTCGCTTCGGCGGCGCTGCTCGCGCGGATCGTCCGCTCCTCGATGCTCGATGTGCTCCGCGAAGATTACGTCCGTACCGCCTACGCAAAGGGGTTACGGACACGGGCGGTGGTGGTTCGCCACGCGCTGCGCAACGCGCTGATTCCGGTCGTGACGGTGATCGGCCTCTCGCTCGGCGGGTTGCTCAGTGGCGCGGTGGTGACAGAGACGGTCTTCAACCTCCCCGGCATGGGGCAACTCGTCGTCCAAAGCGTCCTCCGGCGCGACTTTCCGGTCATTCAGGGGGCGGTGATGGTCACGGCGACGGCCTATCTGCTTGTCAACCTCGTCGTTGATGTGTTGTACGTTTATCTCGATCCGAGGATCCGCTATGGCAGCGAGTAATGTGACATTCGAGCGCGTTGCCGAACCGCAGCGCGGGGCGACGCGCGCGGGCATTACGCGGGCGTCGCGATTTTATTGGGTGCGGCTGCTCGCCGAGAACAAGTCCGCGCTGGCGAGTGTTCTTTTCCTGCTACTCGTCGTCGCCCTCGCGCTGCTCGTGCCGCTCGTTTCGCCGTACGGCGCGAAAAAAGTTGACCCGCTGAACCGCCTCCACCCACCGTCCGGGGCGCACTGGATGGGCACGGACGATCTCGGGCGGGACGTGCTGACGCGGATCTTCTATGGCGCGCGCGTCTCGCTCCTCGTCGGCGTAAGCGTGATGGTCGCGGCGGCGCTGGTGGGGGCGTTCCTCGGCCTCGTGGCGGCCTACTACCGTCGCTGCGACAGCGTCATCATGCGGATCATGGACGGGCTGATGGCTTTCCCGAGCATCCTGCTCGCCATCGCGATCATGGCGAGCCTCGGGCCGAAGACCGGCAACGTGATCGTCGCACTCTTCATCGTCTATACCCCGCTGATCGCGCGCCTCGTTCGCGGCACCGCACTCGCGACGAAACAGCAGCCATACGTCGAGTCGGCGCGGGCGATCGGCGCGCGGGACCATCTCATCCTGCGGCGCTATATCTTCCCCAATTCGCTGTCGCCGCTGATTGTCCAATGCACATTTATCGTTGCCGCCGCGATCCTCGCCGAGGCGTCGCTCTCGTTCCTCGGCGCCGGCGTGCCGCCGGAAATCCCGACGTGGGGCAACATGCTCCGGATTGGCCAGCGGGAGATTTTCAAGGATCAGTGGCTGCTTGTCTTCCCGAGCGTCCTGCTTTTTCTCACTATTCTCGCGCTCAATATCCTCGGTGATGGCCTGCGCGACGCGCTCGATCCCCGCGCGCACGACCGATAGGGCGCCTGCCCCATAATGCCGACGGGAAAGAAAGGGAACCGATGCTGATCATTGACGGTCACCTTGATCTGGCGATGAATGCGCTGTTGTGGAACCGCGACCTCACCCTACCGGTCGCGGAGACGCGGGAGCAGGAGCGCGGCATGACGCAGAAGGGGCGCGCCGCCGGGACGGTCGCGCTACCGGAGTTGCGTGCGGGCGATATTGCCCTTTCTTTCGCGACGGTGATCGCGCGGGTGCTGCGGCCCGACAGCATTCGCGGCGGTTACCGGAGCCACGCAATTGCCTATGCGCACGCGCAAGGGCAACTCGCGTATTACCGGCAACTGGAGCGCGACGGTCAGATGCGGATGCTGCGCGACTGGCCTGCCGTCGTCGCGCATCTCGCACAGTGGCGAGAGAAACCGGCGACGACACCGCACGGCATCGTCCTCTGCATGGAGGGGGCGGACCCAATCGTCGCGCCTGAGCAGGTCGGCGCGTGGTACGACGACGGGCTGCGCATCCTTAGCCTCGCCCATTACGGCCCGAGCGCGTACGCGATGGGGACACAATCGGTCGGACCGCTGTCGGACAAGGGGCGGACGCTCCTCGGGTTGATGGACGAACTCGGAATGATTCTCGATGTGACACACTGCTCGGACGAGAGCTTCTGGGAAGCGGTTGAGCGGTTCCACGGCCCGCTGCTGGCGAGCCACGCGAACTGCCGTGCCCTCGTGCCCGGCGACCGCCAGTTAACCGACGAGATGCTGCGCACCCTGATCGCGCGGGATGCGGTGATCGGCGCGGCAATGGACACCTGGATGCTCCAGCCTGGTTGGGTGATCGGCGAGACGACGAACGAGCATGTCGGCCTCGCCACGGTCGTGGACCACATTGACCACGTCTGCCAGGTGGCGGGGAATGCACGGCACGCCGCGATCGGCACCGACCTCGATGGTGGCTATGGACGGGAACAAAGCCCGCACGATCTCGACACGATCGCGGACTTGCAGAAGATTCCCGATCTGCTGCGCGGGCGCGGCTACCGGGAAGCGGATGTAGAGGCGATCATGCACGGCAACTGGCTCCGCCTCCTCGAACACTCCTGGTCCGGGGGCGCGTAAGTTCGGCAACGCACGCCCCCGCCAACTGGCGCGGCGCGATGCATCACGGGGGAGCAACAATCATGCCGTTTCTGGAACGACCGGATTGCGCGATCTATTACGAAGTTACCGGCAGTGGGCCACCGCTCATTTTCGCGCATGGCCTTGGGGGGAATCACCTCTCGTGGTGGCAGCAGGTCCCGCATTTCCGAGACCGCTACACCTGCGTCACCTTCGCGCATCGCGGCTTCGCGCCGTCGCCGGAGGCGACGGGCGGGCCGGGTCCTGGTGCGTTCGTGGACGATCTCGCCGCGCTGATTGATCGTCTGGACCTGACGGATGTGCGCCTCGTCGCCCAATCCATGGGTGGATGGACCTGTCTCGGTTACGCGCTCCGCGCCCCCGAACGGGTGCGCGCCCTCGTCATGGCCGCGACGACCGGCTCCCTTGCGCATCCCGACATCACTCACCTCCTGGCCGACGCGGGCGCGGCGCAGATGGCGCTCTTCGCGCGCGGCATCCATCCGGCGGCGGGCGAGCGCATGGCGCGGGAGCGGCCCGCGCTGCACTATCTGTATACCGAAATCTCCGATCTCAGCATTGGGCTGGACAAGGAGCGCATCCGCCAGCAACTCTCCGCGCTCCGCACGATGCCCGCCGAGACGGTGGCGGCGCTCGGCGTGCCGATGCTTTGCATTACCGGCGCGGAGGACATCGTCATCCCGTCGGATGCGGTCGCGATTCTCGCATCGCTGCGCCCGGACA
Source organism: Chloroflexota bacterium (assembly GCA_030947205.1). GTDB lineage: Bacteria > Chloroflexota > Chloroflexia > Thermomicrobiales > JALYUS01 > JALYUS01. Next base: position 256 of record JALYXG010000629.1, on the reverse strand, counting down.
CGCGCCTGGCGGTGGTGCCGGAGGCCGGTCACTCAGTCTACTTTGAACGCCCCGACCGGTTCAATGAACTGGTCGCGGCGTTCCTGCACGACGTGGAGGAAGAGTAGGTCAGTGGCAGGCTAATGAGCATGAACACCTTCACTGGGCACTGGCATAGTGGCACAGGTTTTCAACCTGTGAGACTCACAGGTTGATGAACCTTAACAACTTAACTCGGTAATGGTACGATGATCGGAACCGCAGCATGGAAAGGAGC
>JALYXG010000610.1 GCA_030947205.1 Chloroflexota bacterium | reverse complement strand
CCCGGCGAGCGCACCAACTGGGAAACGACGACGCGCTCCGCGCCGTTGATGATGAACGTGCCGTCGCGCGTCATCATCGGGAAGTCGCCCATAAAAATCTCGGAGTCCTTGATTTCGCCCGTCTCCTTGATGAGCAGGCGCGTCTTGACGCGCAACGGGACGGAATAGGTCATGTCCCGCTCGCGGCACTCCCCCTCGGTATAGCGGGCCTCGCCGAACTCGAAGTCGAGGAACGAAAGCTCCATGCTCTTACCCGTGAAATCGGTGATCGGTGAAATCTCCGCGAGCAGTTCCTTCATCCCTTCCTCGAGGAACCAGCGGAAGGAATCGAGTTGAATCTGGACGAGGTGCGGCACCTCCAGTACCGCCGGAATCTTGCCGAACGAGCGGCGAGCCGGATACGGGATCACACCCTGTGGGGAAGTTTGAACCTCAATCGCCATGCGTCTTTTCCCCCTTCGATGGAAACAGAACCCAAAACACACTTCAGATGGCGGTCGTGCCGCGTGAGTGACACACGGCACACTGGTGAGGGCGCGACGCGCGCGTCACCGTTTCATGAACGGGCGTATCGTGATCTGGGGCGGAAAGGCCCAACAGACCAATGCCGTCTGCTTGTTGGCGACGAAAAGGAAGTGGAGAGACACCAGAAGGGCGAGGTTTCCCCCACCCTGAATCGTTCATCTCGAATCGTTCGATGTCGCAAGCTACCTCGACCTTATGTCTGACGCCGATCGCACCGTCGCAGGCATCCGCAAACATGCAGTATACTACGATTCACCTCTTCGTCAATAGCCCCCGTGCATTCTTTTCACGCATATTCAGCGATCATGCATGACGCCTATGGAGTGGATATGTGCTGCCTATAGTGGGAGAGGGAACCTAACCCCCGGCCCCCTTCCGTTCCTTGGCGTGGGAAGGGGGTGACTCATCGCGATGCCGTGGTGTTTGCTAAATGTCTCGGTCTCCCAGAGTTCCGCTCCCCCTTCCTCGCGGGAAGGCGGGTGCCCTTTGGGCAGTGGGGGGTTAGGTTTCCCGCCCCTCAATCCCGCAGCTTGTTCCCGCAGTTCGGGCAAAACTTCGGCGTGCCACCATCCGGCATTGCGGTGAGGCCGAAGCCGCAGTTCGGGCAAAACTTCGGCCCCGTCGTCGGCGCGCTTCCGCCCGCTGACGTAGACGGAGCAGCTTGACCACCAACTGCTGCCTGCTGTCCGCTGCCTGCCGCCTGCTGCGGCTCCTGTGGCTGCTGACGCATCGCGCTCGCGGCCTGACTGCCAAGACCGAATCCGATGCCCGCGCCGAATGCCGAGCCGCCTTCGCCGGGATTGTTCGCGGCGTCGCCGATTGCCTGCGCGGTGCGGTACTTCATGTACTGATCGAGATTGCCCAATACGCCCATGCTCGACCGTTCGTCAATCTTCGCCTGCACCTCGTCCGGTGGCGTGATCGCACCGATCTGGAAGGTGTCGAGTTGCAAACCGTATGCCGCGAACTGGTCAGCGACAGCGGTCTTGGTCCCCAGCGCCAACTGCTCATACATGACGGCCAGATCGAGCACGCTCTTCATCACCTGGCCCATCAGCACCGTCAGTTGCTGGACGATAATCGAGCGCAGGTAGTTGCCGATCTCCTCCGCATGGAAGACGCCCTGCGTGCCGACAATTGTGTTGACGAATAACTGCGGGTCCACGACGCGCATCGCGTAGGTGCCAAATGACCGCAATCGCACGACGCCGAGATCGGTGTCTCGGTAGATGATCGGCTGCGGCGTCCCCCACTTCATGTCGAGGAACTCTTTGAGCGAGACGTAGACGACCTCGGCGCGGAAGGGTGACTTGTGCCCAAACGGCAGGCTCAAAATGCCCGCGAGGATCGGGATGTTCTGCGTCGAGAGTGTGTGCCGCCCCGGCGGCAACGTGTCCAGCGCCTTGCCATCGCGAAAGAAGACCGCCACCTGGCTGTCGCGCACGATGCATTGCGAGCCAAGCCGAAACTCGCCGGAGCCGTATTCCGGCACCCGGTGGACGATCTCATTACTCCCCTGATCTACCCATTCGATGACATCTAAAATCGCCACGCGTGTCGCTCCTTCGTCGCGAAGCAATGAGCAATGAGCAACAAGCAATGAGTGTTCACCGCTCGTAGCGCTCGTGGGATCAGCACTATTGCTGCCTGCCCGGAGGCGGCGACTGCGGATGCGGCTGCCCACTCGCCTCATTACTCATTGCGCGTTGCTCATTGCTTTGTGTATCCCCCGCGCCGAGCGCCCCGCCTTCGTGGGCGCCCACGCGTGCCTTGAGGGCGGCGAGTTCGTCCATGCTCTGACCGGCAGGGAGGGCCTGCTGACCGCCTTGCACGCGCGCCTTGATCTTCTGCAAATCGTCTTCCACTTCGAGGCCACTATCGAGTTCGGAGAACTGCGCGGCCATCGAATCGGACGCCAAATCCTGCTCCGCGAGCGCCTTCGCCTCGTTGGAACGGATGCGCCGCTCCAT
>JALYXG010000607.1 GCA_030947205.1 Chloroflexota bacterium | reverse complement strand
CGTGGTACGAGCCGCGCCGGGCGATCACCTTGTACCGCTTCGGGAAGCCGCGCAGCACCTGCACCTGCTTGGCGATCTTCAGCGCGGACTCGACCGCCTCCGAGCCGCCGGAGCAGAAGAAGACGCGATCGAGATCACCGGGGGTGATTTCGGCGATCATCTCGGAGAGTTGAACGGCGGGGACGGTGGTGTACGACGCAGCGGAGACATAGGCGAGTTTGCCCGCCTGCTCGGCCATCGCGTCGCCGATTTCCCGGCGGCCATGGCCCGCATTGACGACCCAGAGTCCAGCAATGCCGTCAATCCATTCCTCGCCATGCACATCGTAGAGCATGACGCCCTTACCGCGCTCGAAGACGTGCAAGCCGCGCTTCTCGGCCAGTTCGACGTAGTTGGCACTGTGGATCCAGACATGTTCGAGCGCCTTGCGCTCGCGGGGGTCATCGTATGCCTCGGCATGCGCCGCCATAATGTCTTGTGTTGCGGTCTGCGCGGTTTCAACGACCATAGCCACTCGCTCCCTTCCATTGACCCTGATACCGACGCGTTGCATTGTGCGCTCGCGTGCATCATCGCGCACCCCGTTGCCTTCCGCAAGCGACGGAAGAGTCCGGGGGTTCGGTTCTTTCGAATCCGTGGAATAATGGCGCTCCGTCGCTGCTTTTGGAAGAATGAAACGCAGCATGTTGAGGGTATCGTGTGAAGGGAATTGCCGGTGCGGATCATCGTGGCTCTCCTGGGTTTGCTCCTCGCCGTGACCGTCCTGTGGGACGCGTTCGAGACGATCATTCTGCCCCGGCGGGTCAGTCGCCAGTTCCGTCTCACCCGGCTTTTCTACCGCTATACGTGGCAGGCGTGGTCGTTCGGGCCGCGTCGCGGTAAGCGGCGGCGGGACACCTATCTCAGTCTCTACGGGCCACTCTCGCTGCTCGTTCTGCTCGGCGTCTGGGCGGTTGGGCTGATCCTTGGCTTTGGCATCCTGCAATGGGGGTGCGGCTCACACATTACGACAGCGAGCGGGAACCACAGTTTCGGCACCGATGTCTACATGAGCGGCACGACCTTTTTCACGCTCGGCCTCGGCGACGTGATACCACAGACGACGCTGGCTCGCACCATCACGGTGGTCGAGGGGGGCGTCGGCTTCGGCTTTCTCGGCCTCGTGATTACCTATTTGCCGATCCTGTATCAGGCATTTTCGCGCCGCGAGGTGCCGATCTCGCTGCTCGACGCGCGGGCCGGATCGCCGCCGCGCGCGGTCGAGTTGATCCGCCGCCTCGGGGAATACGACGATCTCGCCTCGCTCCGGCCACTGATGCTCGAATGGGAGCGGTGGTGCGGCGAGTTGCTGGAAAGCATGCTCTCGTACCCCTCGCTCGCCTATTTCCGCTCGCAGCACGACAACCAGTCCTGGCTGGCGGCGCTCACGGTGATGCTCGATGTGTCAGCGCTCGTGCTCGTCGGCGTGGACGGCGCGCCCACCGGCCCGGCCCGGCTCGTCTTCGCGATGGGGCGGCACGCGATCGTGGACATCTGCCAATACCTCAACACGCCGCCGATCAAGCCGCCCACTGACCGCCTGCCGCCGGGCGAGGTCGCGAACATGCGCGCGATCCTGTCGGCGAACGGCGTTCCATTGCAGGACGGCGCGGCGACCGAAGCGTCTTTGCGCCGCCTCCGCCACCTCTATGAACCGTTCGTGAATGGTGCGGCGACCCGCCTGCTACTCGCCCTCCCCCCCTGGATGCCCGACCCCGACGCCAAGGACAACTGGGAAACAACCGCCTGGGACGACGTGTTGTAAGCAAAAGAATGCGCATGGCATGCGTGATACGATTTTTATCCGATGTTCATGCGTGGATCGAGCGCATCGCGCAGGCCGTCGCCGATGAAGTTGCACGCGAGCACGGTCAGGACAATCGCAACACCCGCCGGGACCCACAGCCACGGCTGCTGCTCGAGCACCTGCAAGTTGCGGGCGACGTTGATCATGTTACCCCAACTCGCCGTTGGCGGCTGCACGCCGAGGCCGAGGAACGACAGCCCCGCTTCCAACAGGATCGCGTTGACGATGCCGAAGCTCGCGTAGACCACGAGCACATCCACCGTGTTCGGGAAGGCGTGGACGCCGATCATGCGCGGCGCGGACGCGCCCATCGCCCGCGCCGCGACGAGAAATTCCTGCTCTCTGAGCGACAGGAACTTCGCGCGTACGAGGCGGCATGGCACCGGCCAATTGAGCAGGCCGATAATCAGCAGTGTCTTGATAATGCCCGGCCCGGTCAGCGCGACAATTGTCAGGATGATGATAATCGCGGGAAAGGTCATCACGACATCGGTGAAGCGCATGATAAGCCCGTCCACCCACTTCCCGAAGAACCCGGCAATTGCGCCAAGGAATGCCCCGACGACAATCGAAATCAGCGCTGCGGCGAAGCCGATGGAGAGCGAGACGCGCCCGGCGTAGAGCGTGCGCGCGAACGTGTCGCGCCCGGTGCGGTCGGTGCCAAACCAATGCCTGATTGTCGGTCCCTGATTGCGCGCGAGAAGGTCCACCGTGTTCGGGCCTGAGCGCGCGACAACTGGCGCGAAAATCGCGAGCAGGATGAAAAGTACAATGACCACCACGCCGACGACGGCCAGCCGATGCCGTCGGAACCGGCGCAGCGCCTGGCGCGTCGGTGTCAGCACCGCCGTTTGTTTCCGCGCCATCAGCGGTTCCGGTGCGATCGGCGCAAGTGCGCGGGCGTTCGGATCAGCCATGCTCTTCTCCATCACCTCTTTTATCCCGGTGGCGGCGTACCTCATCCATACCGAATCCGTGGGTCAATGAACGCGTACGTCAAATCCGTCAGCAGATTCGCGACGAGGATGACGGTAGCGATGATAAAGGTCATGCCCATGATGAGCGGATAGTCGCGCCCGGCAATAGCGTCCAGGTAGAGCGTACCCATCCCCGGCCACGAGAAGATGGATTCGAGGAAGACCGCGCCGCCGACCAGCGCCGGGACGGTCGCGCCGACGACCGTGACAATCGGGATCAGGGCATTACGAAGGGCATGGCTGCCGACCGTCACTCGCCGCGAAAGGCCCTTTGCCTGCGCTGTGCGGATGTAATCCTGCGTCAGGACGCCGAGCATCGCGGAGCGGGTGTAGCGCATGATGCTCGAAACCTGAAAAAGCGAGAGCATCAGCGCGGGCAGGATCAAGTGATCGAGGTGATCCCAGAAGGAAAACGGCACCCCCGGCGTCGCGAGACCCCCGGCCGGGAACCAGCCGAGCCGGAGCGAGAAGACGTACAACCCGAGCAGCCCCGCGAAAAAGGCGGGCGTGGACGCGCCGAGGAAGGCTAGGATCGTCAGGATGAAGTCGAGCGCGGAATACTGCTTGACGGCGGAGATCACCCCAAGGACCACCCCGGCAACAATGCCAATTGCCAATCCGCTCCCCATCAGCGACAAGGTCGGCACGATGCGCTGCTTGATGACGGCGCCGACCGGTTCGCCCGTCTTGATCCGGTTGCCGAGGTTCCCTTTCGCCACTTCGCGCAGCCAGAAAAGGTAGCGGATCGGCGCGGGCCGGTCCAACCCGAGATCGTGCCGGATCGAATTCCGCTGCTCGATGCTCAGGATGACGTCCGGCGACAGATAGGCGTCCAGCGGATCGCCCGGCGTCAGTTGGAGTAACCCGAAGATGATCGCGGTGATCGCGACCAGGATCGGGATCGTGATGAGCAGCCGTTTCTGGATATACCGACCCACGCGTCACTCCTGAGTAGTCAGTAGACAGAACGGAACTGATCCCTTTCTGACTACTGACTACTGGCTACTGACTACTTATTTCGCCAGACTCCAGAGTTCCGACTGATCGTAGTACTTACCGCTGCCTGCGGACGGGGTGTAGACGAAGTTCTGAACATTCTTCGAAACCGCACCGAAGCGCGTCGTCACCCACATCGGCGCCCACGGCAGTTGATCGTTCTGAATCTTGCAGGCGTTCTGGTAGTCGGTGGCGCGCTTGGTCGCGTCGGCTTCGGCGCGGCCATCGGTATACGCCTTGTCCTCGTCCGCGTTGACCCAGAAGCCGCGGTTCGAGCCGGACGGCGGGACTGCCGTCGAGAGGAAGTAAATGCTCGTCACATCCGGGTCCGCGCCGTTCGCGCCACCGGCGTAATACAGCGTAAATTCCGGCGCGGCCTTGTTCACGAAGCCGTTGAAGGTCGGCACGTCTACGGCCTTGATCTTGATCTGGACGCCAACATCCGCCAACTGCTGCTGAACGGCAACGAGAATGTCCTGCGAGAGTTGATCGTTGTAATAGGTGAGCAGTTCAATTGGCTGCCCCTTGATCGCATCCCAGTTCGCGTCCTTCAGCAGTTGCTTCGACTTGTTGACATCGCGCGCGTAGGCATTCGCGTCTTTCGGCTGGTACTTCGGGTTGTCGAAGGCGCAAGGGACGACGACCGCCGCGCCCTTGAAGAGTTGATTGACGATGGTCGCGCGGTCAATCGCGTACAAGAATGCCTGCCGCACGCGGGCATCCTGGAAGCGTGGGTCCTTCAGGTTGAACTGGAGATAGTTGACGACCTGCGACGGGCCGGGAATCAGCGTCAGGTTCGCGCTCTTCTTGACGAGTTCCGATTCGTCCAGTGTCACGTAGGTGAACTGGATCTCGCCCTTCTGTAGCGCGATGAGAGCGCTTCCCGACTCTTTGAAATAGCGATTGATGATCTTGTCGAGCTTCGGGCGACCGCGCCAATACGCGTCGTTCGCGACCAGTTCGACGTATTGATCGGGGACGTACTTGCTCCACTTGAAGGGGCCGGTGCCGACCGGGTTCGTGTACCACCAGTCGCTTTTCGGCAGGTCCTTGACGGCGATGGAGGCGAGCGAGTGCTTCGGGAACATGAAAACGAAGACCATCGCATCCATGAGCGCCACGTTCGGCTTACTGGTCGTGATCACCGCCGTTAGCGGGTCGGGTGTCGCGATGTCGGCGATGTCGGTGTACTTCGGCTGATAGACATTCTGACTGTCGGGGTTCTTCGCCAGCTCGATCGAGAATTTGACATCGTCCGACGTGAATGCCTGACCGTCGTGCCACTTCACATTGGGGCGCAGTTTGAACGTGAAGGTCTTGGCATCCGCCGAAACCGTCCACGATTCGGCCAGTTCGCCCTGCATCTTCGTGTAGCCAACATCGTAGATGACTAACTTGGAGAAATACTTCTCCAGCCAGACGTAGCCCGCGCCCATAGACGGCGGGTAGAACTGTGCCGGGCTGCCGCCGGGGCCGACATCAAAGCCGCCCGTCAATGTGCCGCCGGATGTACCAGCGACGGCTTGCGTCGTTGCGGCGACCTGCGAACCGGCCGGGGCGGTCGTCGGGATCGCTGCCGCCGCCGAGCCTGCCGGGCTGGTCGCGGCCGAGGCGGCCACTGTCGGCGCACCCGTCGCGGCTC
>JALYXG010000603.1 GCA_030947205.1 Chloroflexota bacterium | reverse complement strand
GCGCGGAGATGCGCCTCCAGCACCGCTTGTACGGAGGCGCCGAGCCGTAAATCGGCGTGGCCAACGATTCCTGCGCAGACTTGCGTCGGCCCGTAGCCGCCGCTCGCGCTCATCGCGGCGACGCCATTGACGAACTCCGTTTCGCCGACCGGGCGGAGCGCTTCAGGACCGTCAGCGCGGTGCATCGCTCGACACTGCAGGAAGACCGTCGCGACGATGTTGTGACCACTGTTCAGGTCGGCCAGCAACTCATCGAGCAGGTAGCGCCATTCGGGGCGGTCCCACAGATGATGATGGGGGTCAACAATCGGCAGGTCAGGTTCGATGATCTCCTCATGCCGGCGGTCCAGCCACTCCTGGCGAATGGGCGAGATGACACTGGGTGGCGCGGTGGACGACGCAGTCGGGGCGCTCATTCGTGAACTCCTTTTGTCTTCGATCTCTATGCGTGCATGGACGCCGAACGGGGGAAAGTGAGCCGATGAGAGAGGTTTTGATTGCCAGGCTACGTGTGTTGGAAGAAAGGGCACAACAAACGCGGTGAAGATGTTGATACGTTCGTGTCGTGAGAATACGGGTTGATCTCTGTTCGCGCAATGTATCAAGATTGGCTCATGGCTCGATTTGGCAACGGGAAGCGTGAGGCGTCAGCATACGCGACCGATGCATTCCCGTGCCACGGGAATGCATCGTATCCATGCGCCGTTATTCTTTTTCGCGACACTGAACAGCGGAATCATCGCGAAAGAGGAAACTACCCATGCAGATTCGGATTGGCGCGCAGATTCAACCCCAGCACGCGACTTACCAGCAGATGCGCGACGCGTGGCGGCGTGTCGAAGCGAGCGGTGCGGACACCCTGTTCAACTGGGATCACTTCTACCCGCTCAGTGGCGACCCGGAGGGGACACACTACGAGTGCTGGATGCTGCTTGCCGCGATGGCCGAAGTGACGAGCCGCGTCCAGTTCGGCGCGCTCGTCACCTGCAATTCGTACCGCAACCCGAACCTCCTCGCGGACATGGCGCGGACGGTGGATCACATCTCCGGCGGGCGCGCGATCCTCGGCATCGGGAGTGGCTGGGCCGAGCGCGACTACACCGAGTACGGCTACGACTTCGGCACGGCGCCGAGCCGCCTCAAGGACCTCGGCGCGGCACTGCCCATCATCCGTGATCGGCTGGGCAAACTGAATCCGCCGCCCGTGCGCGACGGCAAACTGCCGATCCTGATCGGTGGCGGTGGCGAAAAAGTGACGCTCCGCCTCGTCGCCGAGTACGCTGACATCTGGAACGGCTTCGGCGATCCTGAAGCGGCCGGAAACAAGAGCCGCATCCTCGACGACTGGTGCCAGCGCGTCGGGCGCGACCCGGCGACAATCGAACGCTCTGTCTCGACCCGCACCTTCGACCCAGCCGTCGCCGAGCAGTACATCGAAAAAGGCATCACGCATCTGATCTTCGGCTGTGGTGGCCCGGATTACGATCTTAGCGCGCTCGAAGCCGCCGTGCGCTGGCGCGATCAACGGCAGGGGTAATCCGAATACGGCCCCCCTCCCCCTGCCCCTCTCCCGCGCACGGGGGATGGGACAGGGGAGGGGGGATCCCCGGCGCGAACCCGATCATCACATCAACAAACGCACATGCGCGATCTTTCCGTCAGCGATGCGGTACACGATGGCCGCACGGAAGTCGGTCGGATAGCCGGGCAGCACAAACCCGGTGATCTCTTCCTCGTCAATGACGTAGTCACCGGCGCGGATGCGATTCGCGATGCGAACATGGAGAGCGGGGCTGTGGGCAAAGAGCGTCCCGTACAGCGCGCGAATCGCCTCGTGGCCGTCGAGCATCACATTCCCCGCGCCATCCTCGATCGTCACATTCTCCGCATAGCAGTGGATGAAGCGGTCGAGGTCGCGCGCGTTATATGCCTCGACCTGCTCGTCAATGATGTCCATGATGTCTGCCCCTTGTATCGAGAAATGTCGGCAAGAACGCGAAAGGAATCGCAGCAACGATACCACCACGCCCGTCGCATCCGCACGCATCGGTGGTAGCATCCTCGATGCGACACACCGAGCGGCAAGCGGAAGGGAAAGAGCGATGAGCGACGGGCGGAAGATGCTGGTGATCGGCGCGCATTCGGCGGATTTCGTCTGGCGGGCGGCGGGCGCGATGGCCGTCACGACAGCGAATGGTGGCACGGCGGAAGTAATCGCGCTTTCGTACGGCGAACGCGGCGAATCGGGCGAACTCTGGAAGGAGCCGGGACAGACGGTTGAGCATGTCAAGCGCGTGCGCGAGGCGGAGGCACGCGAGGCGGCGGCAGCGGTCGGCGCGACCTTCCGCTGCCTCGACCTCGGCGACTACCCGCTCGACGTGCCGAAGGACGCACTGGAAATGCTCGCCGGGATCGTCCGCGCCTTCGCACCCAATGTCATCCTCACCCACACTGAGCGCGACCCGTACAATCAGGATCACGACATCGGCCACGCCGCCGCTGTGCGTGCCCGCGTGCTGGCGGCCGGTTCGGGTGTCGCCAGCGCCTTCGCGACGATCGCACCGCCCGCACTCTTTCTTTTCGAGCCGCACCAGCCCGAACTGTGCAACTTCGTCCCGACGACGTTTCTGGACATCA
>JALYXG010000349.1 GCA_030947205.1 Chloroflexota bacterium | reverse complement strand
GTGCCGATCTTCGCCGCCCCCGGCCTCCAATTGTTCCGTACCCCATCGTACCCCGCGCTCGACACGGCGCGGACAATGAGCCTGGCGCGGCAGGCGGAGGCGTTGGGGTATGACTCCATCTGGGTCGCCGATCACCTGATGCGTGGCAAGGACGAGGCGATCCTCGAAGGGTGGACGGTGCTCGCGGCGCTCGCCGGGGGGACGACCCGCGCCACCCTCGGTCTCATTCATCAAACGCACTTCTTCCGGCCACCGGCGCTCGTTGCCAAGATGGTGGCGACGCTGGATCAGATCAGCAACGGACGCTTCGTGTATTTCCTCGACTGCGGTAATCAGCGCGACGAATACCTGGCGTACGGGCTGCCGTGGGATGACGACATCGAGACGCGCGTGGCGCTGATGGTCGAAGGCCTGGAACTGACGCTCGCCCTTTGGGGATCGCGTGGGCCTGTAACGTTTGCGGGCGTGCACTACCGGCTGGACAGCGCGGTCTGCAATCCCGGCCCCGTGCAGCAGCCGCACCCACCGATCTGGTTCGGGGGGGTAAACCCGGCGATGCTCCGCGCCTGCGTGCGTTACGGGCAGGGCTGGAATACTACCCCGGCGACGGTGCCGCAGGTGCGCGAGCGTATCCGCGATGTATCGGCGGCGTGTGCGGAAGCGGGCCGCTCCGCCGATGAACTGGAATTGAGCCTGGAAATGCAGGTGCTGATCGCCCATGACCGGCAAGGGCTGCGGCACGGCTTGCAGACCATCGTGGACCGCGATCCGTCAGGGCCACTGGACGACCCGGCGCTCCGGGCATTCCTGGCTGGCGAAACGGATGCCGTGCCGGACCTGCACCGGGTCGCGATCATCGGCACGCCCGACGAAGTGCGGCAACAGATTCGGGAATATATCGCGGCCGGCATCGGACATTTCATGCTCTGGTTCCTCGATGCACCGAGTGACGCCGGGATGACGCTCTTTGCCGAGCAGGTGCTACCATCGTTCCGCACTTCCACGACGTAGCGCGGGGGCGGCGATCGCCATGCACACCGGCATCCGACCGGGTCGAATCGGATACGTCACTGTCGCGAGGGGGAATGCACCATGGTCGGGATCGGGACCGGGGTCGGGAGCGAGATCGGGGAGGAACGGGCGGTCGCGCTGATCGAGGGGCTGCAAGCGGGGCGCCTGACGCGGCGGCAGTTCGTCCGCAGGATGTCCGCCGCCGGGTTCGCGGGCGGCACGATCGCGCTGCTGCTCGCGGCGTGCGGCGGTTCCTCCCCGGCGGGCGGCTCGCAGTCGCCCGCCGCATCAAATGGCGGCGTGCCGACCTTCGTATCCACGGCGGTGCCGACTGCGGCCGCCGCCAGTTCGAGCGTCGCGGGGACGCTGATGAAGGCGCCGGAGGCGAATGTCAAACGAGGCGGCACGATCCGCATCGCCACTAACGTCGTGACGACGAGTTACGACATCCATCAGGGCGGCTCGTCAACGGCGCTCTGCCACGCCTACAACAGCCTGATCCGCCTCAATCTCGTGGACGGCCTGAAAACGATCATCCCGGATGTCGCCGAGTCGTGGCAGATGTCTGCGGACGGCCTCACGTATACCTTCAAACTGCGCAGCGGCGTGCTGTTCCACGACGGCACGCCGCTCACGTCGGACGATGTCGCCGCGACCTACAACCGGATTGTTGCCCCGCCGCAGGGGGTCGTCAGCATCCAGCGGGATTTCTTCAGCATGGTAAGCAAGGTGGAGACCGTGGACCCGATGACGGCGAAGTTCACGCTTGCCATCCCCTCGCCGATCTTCCTGCTGCTCCTGACGGCGACCTTCAATGTGATCTACTCGAAAAAGACCCTCGATGCGAACAATAACGACCTGCGGAAAGTGCAGATTCCTCCGGGCACCGGGCCGTTCACCTTCGTCAGCTACAAAGAGAACGAATTGTGGACGTTCGCCAAGAATCCGAACTACTGGAACAAAGATTTGCCGTACCTCGATTCGGTCGAGATGCTTCACGTCCCGGCGTTCTCCGACCGGGGCACGGCGGTGTTGACTGGGCGCGCGGACTACTCGCCGAACGTCGCGAAGGAGACATGGGACGAGGGGCAGAAGCACCCCGATACAATCAAGGGCACCCTTGTCGCGCAATTCGGCTGCTATCAGGTCGTGATTAACACGCGCAAAAAGCCCTTCGACGATCCCCGCGTGCGCCGCGCCTGCTTCCTCGCACTGAACCGCCAGGGGCTTTTTCAGGCGTTCGCGACGCAAGAGCAGATTCGCCTGACGCGCTGGGTGCCGTACGGCAGCGAGTTCGCGACCCCGCCGGAGGAGATCGCCAAGCTGCCCGGCTATCGCGCGGATAAAGCGCAGGACATCGCGGACGCGAAGAAACTGCTCGCGGACGCCGGGTTCCCGAACGGTATCCAGGGCGTGGATTTTCTCGTCGCCTCGCTGCCGCCCCACGCGGAGGTGCTCGGACCTGCCGTGCAGGATCAGTTGAAGCAGGCGCTGGGGGTCGAAACGAAGATCCGTGTCCAGGAGCGGGCCTTCCTCGTCGAGGACGAGAAGAAGGGCAATTTCACGCTCGTGCTCGATACGCCGGGCGGGCCGATCGCGGACGTCTCGCCGCTCGCCAATGCGTACCTGAAGACGGGCGGTTCGCAGAACTACGGCGGCTACAGCAACCCGAAAGTGGACGACCTCCTGAAGCGGTCGGATGCCGAGCAGGATCGCACGAAGCGGGCCGATCTGCTCAACCAACTCCAGGATGCGCTCGACCAGGACCCGCCGTGGTTCTTTATCGGCTACACCACGCAACTGCCGATGTGGCACACCTATGTCAAAGGTCTGGCGCTGGAGCAGCGCATCATCCAGGAGGTTGGCCGCGTGGATACGGCATGGCTGGACAAATGATGCGCCGTGGCCCAGGCCATTTTGCGAGGAAACGGGACGACGCATCTCACTGCGTCGCCGTCCCGGCGCGAGATCGTTTTGGTCCTGACCTCGACACCGAAAGTGACACCACAAGGCACGAACTCAGATTTTGTTCTTCGCCAAACCACCCCACTTCCTCCCCCACTCCCCTCCTCGCCCGTCCGGCGCCGGTCAGCTACGGAAGGAGGGGCTTGCGGGTTTGACGAAGGACCGGAGTTGACCCACCGAACCGGGGGAACGCCAATTGCGGGATGCCCTCCACGGTGATTCAATCGGTTTCGTTCCATGTACGCTGGGGCTGTTTGTGTCCTCGGTCTCCGCTCCCTCATTCCGTTGCGAGGTACTATGCGCGAACTTCCCGTCCTCACGCACGTCGCCGTCGGTGGCATCGCGCTCGCCCTCTGGGAGTGGGCCGGTCCCGGCGATACCCTCCTGTTCGTCCACGCCACCGGCTTCCATGCCCGCTGCTGGGACGCGGTCATCGCACTCCTGCCCGATCATCGCTGCCTCGCTCTCGATCTGCGCGGCCATGGACGCAGTGACACGCCCGCCCCGCCCACCGATTGGCGCGTCATGGGCGAGGATGTTGCCGCGGTCGCGCGCACCCTCAGTCTTGATGGCGCGCTCGGCGTCGGTCACTCGATGGGCGGGCACGCCGTCGCGCTCGCTGCTGCCTTGGCGCCCGAGGCATTCGCCCGTCTCGTGCTGATCGAACCGGTCATCCTCGCCCCCGCGCGGTATACGGGAGCGCGGGAGGGAGCGCATTTCGCCGCGCGGCGGCGCGACCGCTGGCCGTCTGCGGGAGCGATGCGGGAGCGATTCGCGGGGAGGGTGCCCTTCGACGCGTGGGACGGGGCGGTGCTACGCGCCTATTGTGACTACGGTCTCCTGCCCGCGACGGACGGCGACGGCTTTGTGCTCGCGTGCCCGCCGACCTTTGAGGGGGCGTGCTACCAGACAAGCACCGCAGTCGGGTCAAATATCTACGCGGAGATCGAGCGGATTCGGCAGCCGACGCTGGTGGTACGGGCGACGGCGGGGAAGCGCGAAGCAGCGGGCGGTTTCAGCGCCTCACCGACGGTGCCTGACCTCGCGGCACAGTTCGCCAACGGGCGGGACGTGGAGGACGGTGCGCACAGCCATTTCCTGCCGATGGAGTCGCCGACGCAAACAGCGGACTACATTCGCGGTGCGCTGGTCGGCGCCGATCACTGAGGCGTGCGGCGACCGAGGAGCATCCCCGCTCGCGGCGCGCGCACGCCGCCTGTGGCGGGATGCTATAATCGCGGTAGCAGCATGAACATCAACATTCTCAGCCGGCGCTCCCTGGCCGATTGCCTCGACCGCTACGTCGAGTGGCTGGCGACGACGCGGCGGTTCGCCGAGCGCTCCCGGCGAGAATATCGGGACGATGTCTCCGGCGTCGTGGAGTACCTCCAGGATCGCTGCCACGTCCGATCCGTCACGATGGTGCAGCAGCGGCATCTCGCGGGCTTCCTGGCGCACTGTGGCACCTTGCGGCATGCCGCCAGTACCCGCCGGCGCAGCGTCGCGGCGATCCGCTCGTTCTTTTCGTTCCTTGTACAAGAAGGGGTGGTGCGCCATTCCCCCGCCGAGCGGCTCCTCCCGCCCGAGCGGCAGGATCGCCCGCCCCGGGTGCTGGCGGTCGCCGAATACGAG
>JALYXG010000537.1 GCA_030947205.1 Chloroflexota bacterium | reverse complement strand
CTCGCCGCGTACGCCTCCAAAGCGGGGATGCGCGCCCTGACCTTCATCCCGGAAGGGAAGATTACAGCGGGCAAATTGGGCCAGACGCTCGCCTACGGCGCGCAGGTCGTGCAGGTGCAGGGCGATTTCGACGCGGCGATGACGCTCGTGCAGGAAGTCGCGGCGACAGAGCCTGTCTTTCTCGCCAACAACATCAATCCATTTCGGCTCGAAGGGCAGAAATCCATCGCCTTCGAGTTGCTCCAGCAGCGCCACTGGGTCGCGCCGGACTGGATCGTGTTGCCCGGCGGCAATCTCGGTAATACCTCCGCCATCGGTAAGGCCCTGATCGAGGCATACGAACTCGGGTTGATTACCAAACTGCCGCGCATCGCGACGATTCAGGCGGCGGGCGCGTCGCCCTTCGCGCAGTGGTTCGAGCGCGGTTTCGACCACTACGAGCCGATGCAGGCCGAAACCGTCGCCTCCGCGATCCGCATCGGCAACCCGGTTTCGCGCCACCGCGCCCGCCGCATCATCCAGCGAACGGGCGGCATCGTCCTCGCCCTGCCGGACGCGGACCTACTCGCGGCGAAGCGGCAGATTGACCACGCGGGCATCGGCTGCGAACCCGCCTCCGCCGCTTCATTAGCAGGCATCAAGGCGCTGCGGGAGCGCGGTATCATCCAGCCCGGAGACGACATCGTCGGCATTCTCACCGGCCATGTCCTCAAGGACGCCGAGGCGACCGAGCGCATCCACCTCACCGGCCCCGATGCCCGCCCGACCATCGTCATCGCCCCCACCCTCGCCGCTGTCCAGCGGGTGCTCGCCGATGGCTAAGATACGGGAATCGAACCACGAAGACACGAAGAACACGAAGGAAACCCGAAGAAGAGAAGCGAAGAAGAAAATGACACGGCGCATACATGTGGTCGGGACCCTACTTGAAGCCTTCAGTCCCCTCTTCTTCATTCCTCTTCGCGTCCTTCGTGCCTTCGTGGTTCAAACGCATTTCTCTCCCGTCCGGAGGCGGATTACGGTGCGGGTGCCGGCGTCGAGCGCGAATCTGGGGCCGGGGTTTGACCATCTCGGGTTGGCGCTGGCGCAGTACACGACGATTACGGTGACGGCAGGGGCGGCGGGCGCGCCGACGGTGGCAGGGGTGGACGCGCACTTGCTCGCGGGCGCACCGAACCTCGTGGAATCGGCGATGCAGCGGCTCGCGGCGGAGGCCCACAAATATCTGCCGCCGCACACGCTGCACGTCGAGAACGGCATCCCGGTCGCGCGCGGGATGGGCGGCTCGGCGGCGGCGGTCGTCGGTGGCCTGCTCGCCGCGAACGCGCTGCTCGATGAGCCGTTCGATCGGCTGTCGGATGACGTTGAAGACCCGTTATTGGCGATTGCCGCCGCCATCGAGGGGCACGCCGATAATGTCGCCGCCGCCATCTACGGCGGGATCGTCGCGGCGGACGGTGGCATCGCCTTCTCGCTCTCGGATGGCTCCGATTTGCGCGCCGTCCTTTTTGTGCCCAACACGACGCTGCACACGGCCGCTGCCCGCGCCGCCCTGCCGCCGGAGATTCCCCACCGGGACGCCGTGATGAACGTCGGTCACGTCGCGCTGCTCGTCGCCGCGCTGATAGATCGGGAGTACGACGCCCTCAGCCGCTTCATGCGCGACCGCCTCCACGAGCCGTACCGCGCCGCGCTCATCCCGTGGCTCGAACCGCTGATCGGCGCGAGCGAGCGGGCCGGGGCGTACGGCGCATGCCTGAGCGGGGCGGGGCCGTGCGTTCTCGCCCTCGCCGCGCCCTCGCAAGCAAAGAAAGTCGCCGCCGCCATGCGCGAGACGGCAACCGAACGCGGCTACGTCGGCAAAGCCCTCGTCCTCGCTATAGACAACACTGGCGCGACGGTCACGCAAGGTTAGAAGGGAGTCCGCATGCGATTCATCGGCATTGACCTTGCTTGGAGCCTTCGGAAAACTCGTCTACCCGACACTGGCGGCGTTGTGCTGGATGATTGTGGACGAGTCGTCGCATATGGACATCTAACTACAGACGACGCGATTGTCGCCTTTGTCCTTAAAAATTGTGATGCAAGAGGATGCATCGTCGGAATTGATGCGCCGCTTGTCGTGCCAAATGCGACGGGACGCCGGTTGTGCGAAGCGGCTTTGCAGACCGTTGGAATATCTTCCTACCCAGCGAACCGGACACTATTTGAGCGTACC
>JALYXG010000530.1 GCA_030947205.1 Chloroflexota bacterium | reverse complement strand
ATCAACGCACAGGTCGCGATTGGACTCATCGAAAGGCGGGCGCGGGCGCTGTCCGTGACATCCACGGCGTCTACCCCAGCCTCCATGAGCAGCCGCGCCCCGGCGAGCACCTTTGCCGGGTTGAGGCCGCGCGGCGGAGCGACCTCGACCGTCGCGACGAACTCACCACGCGCCAGTTTGCGTCCGAACTCGCTGCCGTACTCCGGCTCATCAAGCCCGGCATCTGTCGCCTCCGCCGGGAGCATCGTGATTGCCACGGCGGCGCCATTCGGGTGCTTCGCGACCTGCGGATCGAGGGCGAATAGGGCATCGAGCGCTTGCCGCATCGCGGCGATGTGCGCCGGTTCGGTGCCGCAGCAGCCGCCGAGGATGCGGACGCCCGCCTCCGCCGCCTGCCGCGCGTGCGCCGCGAGGTACGAGGGCGAGGAGGCATAGACGATCCGCCCGTTGAGGTTGGCGGGCCAGCCGGCGTTCGGCATCGCGCTGATCGGCAGATGCGTCGCCTGCCGGAGGGTCAGGGCGACACGCGTGACATTCTGCGGCCCGACCGAGCAGTTCGCGCCAATGCAGTCCACGCCGAGGCGCGTCAACTCGCGCGCCACATCGGATGGAGCGTGGCCGACGGGTGTGCGGTCGTCGTCCGCGTAGGTCATCGAGGCGATGATCGGCAGATCGGAGACGGCGCGTGCCGCCGCGATCGCTTCGCGAATCTCGGCGAGCGACGAGAAGGTTTCGAGGAGCAGCACATCCACGCCGCCCTCGACGAGCACCTCGATCTGCTCGCGGAAGGCGGCGCGAATCTCCTTGATGGCGCTCGTGCCGATGGGGGCGAGCAGCCGCCCGGTCGGGCCGACGCTCCCGGCGATCCAGACCGCCTGCCCGCTGATTTCGCGGGCGTCGCGGGCGAGTTTCGCGGCGCGCTTGTTCAGATCGCGTACCTCATCGCCCCAGCCATGCAGTTCCAACTGGAAGCGGTTGCCCGCGAAGGTGTTCGTCTTGATCGCTTCCGCGCCCGCCGCGATGTAGTCGCGGTGGAGCGACGAGACGAGGTCGGGCCGGGATTTATTGAGCGCAACGAAGCAGGTATCCATCGGCTCGTCCCCGCGCATGTGGAGCAGGGTGCCCATCGCGCCATCGAAGAGGAGCGGCCCACGCGCCGTGTCCTGCACCCGCGCGAGGAAGGGATGCACCGTCCGTTTCGCCGTGTCGTTCGTGTTGCCCGTCAATCGTCGCCTCCTGGCAGGTTTGGAGTAGGGGTTTCTCGATCGTTCGGCCTCCGAACTCCGAACTCCGAACTTCGAACTTCGAACCTCGAACCTCGAACTGCCCCTGCTCATCGTACCGATTTTGCGTACGTTCGTCCACACGGCTACGATTGCGTTCCGTCGAAAGAGTCTGCCCCGACACATAATCGTCTACGCGCGGTATGATGGGATGGCTTTCCGCGTTTCGCATGTCGCAGAGATGGAGTTCGTGGCCGTGATCGAGACGTACGACCTGACCAAGCAGTACGGGGCGTTCGCGGCGGTCAGCAATCTAACCTTGCGTGTCAATCCCGGCGAACTCTTCGGTTTCCTGGGGCCGAACGGCGCCGGGAAGAGCACAACGATGAAGATGCTCGCGGGCATCCTTGTGCCGACGAACGGCGGCGCGCGTATCGCGGGCTATGATGTCGCGACCCAGCCGCTCGAAACGAAAGCGCGGCTGGGCTACATGGCCGAAGAACCGCTGCTGTACGACAAGTTGACCGGTCGCGAGTTCCTCACCTTTATCGCCGACCTGTATCGCGTGCCCAAATCGCTCCAGTCCGCGCGGATCGCCCAGCTACTCGGCTGGTTCGACCTCACCGACAAGGCGCAGGAACTGATCGAGTCGTACTCGCGTGGGATGCGGCAGAAGATCGCGCTCGCTGCCGCACTCGTCCACGATCCCGATGTGCTCATTCTGGACGAACCGACGAGCGGCCTCGATCCGCGCGCGGCGCGCGTCGTCAAAGACCTGCTCCAGGACGAGGTGCATCGTGGTAAGACGGTGCTGATGTCCACCCACATCCTCGAAGTCGCCGAACAGATGGTGAGCCGCGTCGGCATCATGGATCACGGGCGGTTGATCGCTGTCGGGACGCTCGACGACCTTCGCACCCGCGCCCGCGCGGCGGACGCCTCGCTCGAAGAACTCTTCCTCCGGCTGACCGGCGGCACCGAGTATCACGACTTCGCGCTCGCGATGGGCGGCGCGCCGCCGGAACGCAGCCAATGATCGGCACGATTGCCCGCGTGCAGTGGCGCGCGACGGTAAACTCCGTGCGCCGGACTTCGACCGGGCGACGGCGTTTCCTGAGCGGCGCGCTCTTCACGATCATCTTCGCCGGCGCACTCGGCCTGCCGCTCTTCGTCGGCCTCGTCCTCTTCTTCCGGTCGGAAGTGCGGACCAGCCCCGATACCGTCACCCGCTATCTGCCGATCATCTTCGTCGTCGTCACGCTCTTCATGCTTTTTGGGAATTTCGTCGCCACCTTGAGCACGCTCTATTTCTCGCCAACACTCCCCCTGCTCCTCGCCGCGCCCGTCCCGACGCGGACGGTCTTCGCCGTCGCCCTCGCGAACGGATCGGTGGGGACGCCCTTTGCCCTCCTCGCCACACTCCTCGCGCTCGTCGCGTACGGGATCGGTGTCGGTGTCGGGGTGGCCTTCTATCCCGTCGCGATCATCGGGATGCTCGCCGTGTCGGCGCTGGTCGCCGCCGTTACCCAGATACTGATCGTCGGCCTCCTGCGCATCGTACCCGCGCGGCGGGTACGGGAAGCCCTGACCCTGCTCGGTGCGGTGATGAGCGTGCTCGCATACGCGCTGTGGTACGGCAGTTCGGCGGGTCGCGGGCGGGCGGCGGGCGTGGCCGGCCGATTCCAAACAGTGACTGACCGCACCCAACCGCTCGCGCGCTGGACACCGCCCGGCTGGGCGGGGAACGCGGCGGCGGCGACACAAGCCGGGGACGCGGTCGCCGCGCTCGGCTGGTCACTGCTCCTGTTTGTCGCGACCGGCGCGCTGATCGGGTGCGCCTACGCGCTCTTTCGACGAGCCTTTCTTGTCGGCTGGAGCGGGACGCGGGAAGTCGCGCCCCGTCGCAGCGCGACCCGCCACACTGCTTCCCTACTCGACCGAATCAGCACTCCGTGGTCGCCACCCGTGCGGGCAATTGCTATCAAGGAGATACGGACACTCGTTCGGGACACAAAGCGTTTGAGCATCATCGTGCGGTCAATCGGTTTCGTCTTCGTGTATCTCTTTTTGTTCATCTTTCGCCGCACCGCCTCCGGCGTAGGCACGAGCCTGCCGACCGAGGCGAACTCCTGGCTTCGGTTGTTGATCCTCATCACGTTCTTGCTGATGGGGCTGTCGAACGGCGTCAGCGGCTACGTCTTCGGCACAGAGGGAACTGCCTTCGGCCTTTACCGGCTCGCACCGATTGCCGCCACAACGGTGCTGGTGGCGAAATGGCTCGCCGGGGTTTGCCTCGTCGCGCCCTTCAGCATGATCGTCGCGCTCGGTGCGGCGGTCTGGCTGCGCGGCGGCCCCGGCGAGATCGCTTTGGCGCCGGTCATCGCGCTCTCGTACACGCTCGGTCTCGCAGCGATTCGCGTGGCGGCTGCGGCGATCAGCCCGCGCTTCGATGCCCCGCAACCGAACCGGAG
>JALYXG010000511.1 GCA_030947205.1 Chloroflexota bacterium | reverse complement strand
CGGGCGTCGCGGCGATCACCTCGGCGCTGCCGTCGCTCCGACCGTGGCGCGTCGAGATTTGCGTGGCGTTCGTTGGCCTGATTATCCTCGGCAACCTGCGTGGCCTGCGGGAAAGCGGCTCGATTTTCGCCGTGCCGACCTACCTCTTCATCTTCAGCGTCGCCGTGCTGATTGCGCTCGGCATTTTCCGCTCCCTGACGGGCGGCGATGTCGCGATCAACGCCCCGCGCGAGTCCGTGCAGGCGGTAGAGGGCGTATCGCTTTTCCTGATCCTCAAAGCGTTCACGGCGGGCTGTACGGCCCTGACGGGTGTTGAGGCGATCTCGGACGGCGTGCCCGCCTTTAAAAAACCGGAGTCCGACAACGCCGCGAAGACCCTCACCTGGATGTGTGCGATCCTCGGTGCAATGTTCATCGGTCTGTCCTTCCTCGCGCATCGCTACGGCATCGTGCCGAACGCGCAGGAAACCGTTATTTCGCAGATCGCCCGGACGATTGTCGGCCACAACTTCTTTTACTACTTCATCCAGGCGATGACCGCGCTGATCCTCGTCCTCGCCGCCAACACGAGTTTCGCGGACTTCCCGCGCCTCTCGACGTGGCTGGCGAAGGATCATTTCATGCCCAAGCAGTTCCTGTTCCGGGGCGACCGGCTCGCCTTCAACACCGGCATCACCGTGCTCGGTGTGCTCGCGACCCTGCTACTCATCATCTTCCACGGCGAGACCGACCGCCTGCTGCCGCTCTACGCGGTCGGCGTCTTCACGGCGTTCACGCTCTCGCAGGGTGGCATGGTGCTGCACTGGTACAAGGAGCGCGGCCGGGGCTGGACGCGCCGCTTCGCCCTCAATCTCGTCGGCGCGACGGCGACCTTCTGCGTGCTGATCCTCGTTATCGTGACGAAATTCCAGGGTGGCGCGTGGATCGTCCTCGTCCTGATGCCGCTCCTCATCATGCTCTTCCGGGGCATTAACCGCCACTATGTCCGCGCGGCGGCGGAACTGGCGTTGGACGACAGTGACGTGCCCAGCGCGTATCAGAAGGCGGAGCAGGTCGTCATCATCCCGATCGCGGATATGAACAAGTCCACGGTCTACGCGCTCAATTACGCACGCACACTTTCGCCGAAGATTGTCGGTGTCCATGTGACGGATGATGCCGAGGAAGCGGCGCATTTGCAGGAGAAGTGGGTGAAATGGGGCGAGAACGTCAATCTCGTCATCCTCGAATCCCCCTATCGCTCCCTGATGGGGCCGCTCCTCTCGTACATTGATCTGGTGCAGCGGAAGCGCCCGAACGCGATGATCACCGTGCTCGTGCCCGAATACATCCCGGCCCATTGGTGGGAGCAGATTCTGCACTCCCAGACCGCGTTGCGCATGAAGGCCGCCCTCCTGCTTCGCCCCAACACGGTCGTCACGAGCGTGCCGTATCACAGCAAGAGACGAGGAAAGTAAGGAGTGCCGAGGCCTGGGGGTTGAGAGGAAACGAGTTCCGAACTCAGTCCTCAGCCCTTCCGAAACAGTGGCGCGGGCATCACCGTATATGATACAAAGCGCTCGGTGTTTCGCGCGACGATACCAAAGAAGGGGGACGGCGATGTCCTATGTCGTTGAAGTGATTGACCCGCCGGATAACGCGCTCGCTCGCCCTATGCGATTCCATCTCGGCCCATTCGCCACGCGCGACGAGGCGGAGAAAATGGCCAAACGCGCCGAAGCGACAAACAGCCGCGCCACGACACGGATCGTCGAGCGCGACTGACCGCCCAGAAGAAAGATTGAACGCAGAGGACGCAGAGCGCGCAGAGAACACAGAGAGGGGAAACTCTCTTCTCTGCGCTCTGCGCTACGTCCCTTCTTCGCTGCTACCCCTGCAACACGTAAACGAGGGCCGTGTCCATCTTGTCGCACCACTGGCGCAGGTCGGTGACAAGCGTCTGCATGTCGGTCGCGGTCGCGTCGTCGAGGCGCATCGCCCATTCAGTCGGGTCGAGCGCGAGTAGTTGCCGCCCGGCGGAAAGGCGGTTATGCACGTCGCGGAGGGTGAGGGTCGGCGGCGCTTCGCCCTCGTCGTCTGCGCGCACCGCACTCGTTGGCCGCGCGGGGGCGTCAATGATGGAGGAATCGTCGTCGTCTTCGTCGCGCGAAGCGGCGGGGGTGGTTTCGCCCCGTTTTTGCGCCTCGCGATAGGCCGCGATCACCTCGCCGCGCGGCCAGGCGGCGCGTTGCGGATTCTCCTGGATCGCCGCGTAGTAGTCGGCAGCGTCGCGCACCTTCGGTGCGGAGACCGTTTCGCCGTACTCGTCTACCACCTCTTCCCAGACGGCGCGAATTGCCTCCGGCTCCTTGAGTTTGGCGAGCACGCGCGTCTGCGCCTCGTGGATCGGCAACGGCAACGCACGATCCTCAGCGAGATGGCCGACGACTTCCGCCGCCTGGATCATCCGGTACGCCTGCGAGCGGCTGATGCTCCATCGCTTCGCGCAATACTGCTCGAAGGTGGCATAGTCGTCGTCCTGGTAGAGTTTGCGTGTTTGAATCTCCAGCAAGGCGTTGCCGACTTCGAGAAACTTGCTGAAGCCGTTGGCAATCGTCGTTTCCAACTCCATCAGGCCACGGTTCGTCATCACTGCCATTGCCACGTCGCTGTCCCTTTCGCTGCCAGATGAACGTACACAGACTGTACCGGGATTATACCGATTCCGCGCGATTGCGCTATCTGTCCGGGGAACCTCACCCCCGGCCTGCCCATTCTTCCGGGTATGCCGTCCCCCATTCGGCTGATACGCTTCGTATCAAGCACGGCGGATACTGGGAGCAACCGGGGGACGAGGGGTTCCCCGCGATACAGGAGGTTTCCCAATGGCATCACTTTCTTCGGAGACGCGTAGCGTTTTGAGCGATCTTTCCAACAATCTCGCCGACGCGGTCGAGCGCGCCGGGGCATCCACGGTCGCCGTCCATGCGCGGCAGCGGCAATCGGCGAGCGGTGTCCTGTGGCGGCCGGGCGTGATCGTCGCGACGGATCACACGATCGAGCGCGACGACGACATCACAGTAACGCTGCCGGACGGCAAGAGCGTTTCTGCGACGCTCGCCGGGCGCGACCCGAGTACGGACATCGCGATCCTTAAGGTCGAGAGCGCGAACTTGCCCGTCGCGGCGGTCGGCGATGCGTCGGCTCTCCGGGTCGGGCACATGGCGCTGGCGGTCGGGCGGTTCGGCGAGGGTGGTCTGGGCACGAGCCTCGGCGTCGTCAGCGCGCTCGGCGGGTCATGGAATACGTGGCGCGGCGGGCAGGTGGACCAGTTCATCCGCGCGGACGTCACGCTCTATCCGGGCTTCTCCGGCGGGCCGCTCGTCAACGCGGCAGGCGAGATCGTCGGCATCAACACGTCCGGCCTGTCGCGCAATATGGGTCTGACGATCCCCGCCGCGACCGTGAACCGCGTCGTGGATCAATTGCTTTCCAAGGGACATATCGCGCGCGGCTACCTCGGCGTCGGCTTGCAACCCGTCCGGCTGCCCGATACGCTCAAGCAAGCGGTCGGCGCGGCGAGCGATACGGGAGTCATTATCATCTCGATCGAGGGCGGTGGCCCGGCGGAAAAGGCGGGACTGTTCATCGGCGACATTTTGATCGCGCTCGACGGCACGCCGACGACGGACACGGACGCCGTGCAAGCGCTGCTCGGCCCGGAACGGATCGGCGCCGCGCTTGCCGCGAAGATCGCGCGGGGTGGCGCGCCGGTGGACGTGACGATCACCGTGGGCGAGCGCCCACAGCGGGAGAGCTAAACCAATGGCAGTTGTCGCGAATGAACTGACACAGACACCTTCCGGCCTGACGGACGCCTTTGTGGAGATGGCCGCGCAGTTGCGCCGCGCGACGGTACAGGTGCGCGGGAGGCGGGGGCCCTCTGGGCAGCAGGGTGGCGGTTCGGGGGTCATCTGGCAACCGGACGGCCTGATTATTACCAACGCGCATGTCGCGCGCGGCCCGCAGGCATTCATCGAACTCGCGGACGGGCGGACGTTTGAGGCGACCGTCACGGCGCGGGATGAGCGGCGCGATCTCGCCGCCCTCAAAGTGGATGCGACCGACCTCCCGGCGGCGGTGATCGGCGATTCCGATGCGCTCCGGGTGGGGGCGCTCGTCCTCGCGGTCGGCAACCCGCTCGGCCTGACGGGGGCGCTGACGACGGGCGTCGTCCACGCGGCGGCAACGCCGGACGGGCCGCGTGGTCACGGCTGGGTGCAGGCGGATGTCCGTCTCGCGCCTGGCAATTCCGGCGGCCCATTGGCGGACGCCGAGGGGCGCGTGATCGGCATCAATAGCATGATCGCGGGCGGCCTCGCTCTCGCTGTGCCGAGTAATGCCGTCGCACGCTTCCTGCGCGGCACGGCGGCGCGTCCCGCGCTCGGCGTGACGATGCAGCCCGTTCGTCTGCCGCTGGACGGAACGATCGCGCTCGGCCTGCTTGTTATGGAGGTGGCGGCGGGAAGCCCGGCGGAAACGGCGGGCCTGCTCACCGGCGACGTGCTGATCGGCGCGGGCGGCGTGCGTTTTGCCCAGCCCGGTGGCCTCGTGCGGGCGCTCTCCGCAGTCGCACCGGGCGACACGCTCCGGCTCGACATCGTGCGGGGCGGGCGGCGCACGACAATTGACGCGCGGGTCGGCGTGGCGGAAGCCGACGAGGCACAGGCACAGGCGCAAGCGGCGTGACGCGGGTGCTGGTCGCCGCGCCATCGGCGGTCGTGCGAGCGGGGCTGGAGGCATTGGTTGCCGCCAGCCCCAGCCTCTCTGTGGTCGGGCAGGTCGCCAGCATAGAAGCGGCGGCGCAGGCGAGCGAAACGCTTTTGCCGGATGTCGTGCTCGTCGAACACGAATGGGACGACGAACTGCTCGTGCCGGGGCTGCTCGCCCTCGGCGCAGGCGGGCACGCCCCGGCGATCGTCGTGCTGACGGAAAACCCGTCGGCGCTCTGGGCGGCGGTCGCCCTTCGCTCGCGGGTGCGGGCGGTTTTGCCGCGCGAGGCGACAGCGGCGGAGATCGTCGCGGCGGTGGGGGGGGCGGCGGCGGGGTTGGTTGTCCTCCACCCTGCCACTGCCGAGGCGGCGCTCGCCTCGCTCGCCGCGCCAACGACAGTGGCGGCGGACGCCTTGGCGCAACCCCTCACGCCGCGCGAGGTCGAGGTGCTGCACATGCTGGCGGAGGGGTTAGGGAACAAGACGGTGGCGCGGCGGCTCGGCATCTCCGAGCACACCGTCAAATTCCATGTTGGCTCGATCTTCTCCAAACTGCATGTTTCCAGCCGCACCGAGGCGGTGACGGCCGGCGTGCGGCAGGGATTAGTAATGCTCTAAGGGGGTTAGGCGCCCGCCAGCGCCGGGATGACGCGCTCGGCGAAGAGTTGCACCGGCTCGACATCTACCCAATCCGGCGTGCGGAAGACGACGTACTGGCAGCCGACCCGCGCGTATTCCCCGAAGACGGCAATCAGTTGATCGGGCGTGCCAAAGAGCGTGCCGGGTGGGGTGAAATCGCGCAACTGCTCGCGCTTCGCCGCGACCGCAGTGTCGTCCTCGCCAATCACGACGGTGGCATAGATCGAGCGCGTGATCGCCTCGTAGGGCCGGTCGAGCCGCGCACAATGCTCGCGCAACGCCGTGAAAAGGCGACCAACGGTTTCGGGATCGCCCGACACATTGCAGAACTGGGCGTACTGGGCGACGAGCCGCAGCGTCACTTTCTCGCCGCTGCCGCCGACCATGATCGGCGGGTGGGGCTGCTGGATCGGCAACGGGTTCTCCCGCGCCTGATCGAGGCGATAGTAGGTCCCCTCGAAGTGCGCCGGGCGCTCGGTCCAGATCGCCAGCACGACGCGCAGGGCCTCCTCCAGCCGCTTCATGCGCACTGCGGCAGGCTCGAACTCCCCCCAGCCGTACGCCTCGTATTCCCGCTTGTGCCAGCCAGCCCCCAGCCCGAGGATCGAGCGACCGTGGCTGATCAGGTCGAGCGTCGTCGCCATCTTCGCCATCGCCGCCGGGTTGCGATACGGTACGCCGAGGACGAGCTGACCGAGCCGGACGCGTCGTGTGACGGCGGCAATCGCGCCTAACGTGGTGAAACACTCCATTACCGGCTCGGAATGCGGGTGGCCGGGATAGCCGCCCTCGTACAGGAAGTGGTCGTAGACCCACAGGGAATCGAAGGCGCTCGCGTCGGTGGCCCGCGCGACGCGCTCGACACTGTCCCACGGATTGCCGGTCGGGCCATTCAGGTATGGGTTAATCT
>JALYXG010000495.1 GCA_030947205.1 Chloroflexota bacterium | reverse complement strand
ATAATCAGACTCGCGCGGTTCTTTCGCATGATCTCGGCATTGCGCTGCATCAGGACGACGAACTGCCGCAGGGCTGAGGGGCGCTGCACCAGCGCGCCGGCGGGGGCGTGACGCGGCGCTTTCCTTTTCGATGCGGTGGCGGGCGCCGCCGGATTATTCTGGGGGTACTGGGCGAGGCGATCCTGGACGTACGTGCGGTACTGGGCGGACAGGCGGTAGCGTTTCGACCATTCTTCCGGCGTGATCTCCCCGCCCTCGAGCAGCGGATAGATGTCCTCGAATGAATCCACGCCGAAGTACGTTGGCGCTTCGTTCGGCGGGCCGTAGTACGCGAGGTTGCCCCCCTTTGCGAGGAAGATCACCAAGTCACACAGCGTCACATTTTTGGTCGCGTGGGTGATGAGCAAAATCGTGCGGCCCTGATCCGCGAGCTGCCGCAGCAGGTGCATCATGTTAGTCTCGGTCGCGGGATCGAGGCCCGAAGTCGGCTCGTCGAGAAAGAACAGACTCGGCTTGGTGAGCAATTCCACGCCGATCGAGACGCGCTTGCGCTGCCCGCCGGAGAGCCGCTGGATCGGCAAGTCCCGGCGCTCCGTCAGACCGAGTTCCTTCAGCACCGACTCGATGTGGGCATGCCGCTCCTCCTTCGATGTGTCGGGCGGCAGGCGGAGGCGCGCGACATAATCGAGGGCATTGAAGACGCTCAGTTCGAGATGGATGATGTCGTCCTGCGGTACATAGCCGATCGTCGTGCGGTAGGCGTCGTAATTCGCGTACAGGTTGTCGCCGTTGATGAGCAGGGAACCCTCTGCAGGGCGCTGACCATTGAGCGCGTCCATCAGCGTGGACTTGCCCGCGCCGGAGGTGCCGACGAGCGCGACGAACTCGCGCGGATAGACGGAGAACGAGATGTCCTGAAGCAGATTCTTCGATTCCGACACCCACTTATTCAGGTGAATCGCATCGAGGCGGATATTGCCCTCGGTATTGACCTGCTGCAACGTAGCGCCATTGTAGGTAATCACGAAGACGCTGATCTGAATTTGGTCGCCGACGGCGAGTTGCTTGCTCGTGATCCGCTCGCCGTTGACGAACGTGCCGTTCGTGCTGCCGAGGTCTTCGATGACGTGCGCCGTGCCCGTACGCCGCAGCCGCGCATGGTTCCGTGACACCTGCGGGTTGGGAAGCGGCACGTCGTTCGCCGCATCGCGCCCGATGGTGACAATGTCCTTTTCCAGTTGCAGGCTCGTAATGGCGACGGGAACGACGGGCGGTGCGTCCGCCACGCGCGTCCTGAGATCGAGAGGGATGCCGCCGGTAACCTTGTTTGCATCCCCAAACAGGTGAGTCTGTGGGGGGGACGCAGACAATCTTTCCGGGCTTGCAAGCACGAGGCGGGTTTCCCCGATCATGAGAACGCGCCCCGGTGTGAGCGGGGCGGTGGTAATACGATCACCGTCGAGGAACGTGCCGTTCGTGCTGCCATCATCAACCACAGTCAGGGTCGAACCGCGCCGCTCGATGGACGCATGACGGACCGAGACATCGGGGTCGCGCAAGACAAGGTCGCACCGCGCGCCGCGGCCAATGGTGAAACTGTCGCCCGTCAGGGGCACGCGCCGCTCGCCTTGTCCGTCGCTCACGACGAGGGTCCAGTCCGGCGTGCCGGGTGGTGAGGCGACCGCGATGGACGATCCATGCACGATGGTCTCGTGGCTGTACACTCCGGCAGAATTCGGAAGAATCGTCTCGTCGCTGTGTACCGGCCGGGGATTCTGCGCGACCAGTGTGAAAGGGCCGACACGCAGCGTCATCCCATCGCTGAGCGCGATGCGTGCGATGCGATAATCGCCGATCCATGTGCCGTTGGCGCTGTCAATATCCTCGGCGGTATACGTCCCGTCCGGTTGGCGGACGAAGCGCAGATGATAGCGGGACACCTTCGCGTCGCGCAGCATGAGGGTGTTATCTTCGTTGCGCCCGACGGTGATAACCGGCACGTCGAGCGTTATCCGCTGGACGACCTCGAGACCCAGATAGACCGTGATTTCCGAAACGTTCGTCTTCAGCACCGTACCGCCCTCCGACACATCGTGTTTCCGGACATATATTGGATAGGACTTACGCAGTTGGAGAGTTTTTCTTGGTGGTAGCAGGCTTTCCAGCCTGCCTCTCTGGACGGGAAGGCAGGCTGGAAATCTGCCCAGAGGGCGCCCGTACCACCGGGTTTTCTCTCGCGAACTGCGTAACTCCTATTGGAGACGTGAGCAAGAATAAGACGGTTCCGTGAGAAGTACAAGTATGACGAAGGACACCGGCTTCCCCCTTTCCAACGGTTGAGCGCGACGGATATTTTCAGGTCCGGCTGACGCGCCATCCACCCTCTGATACAATCGCGCCGACGGCATACCGTGGAACAAGGAGGAAGGGCGATGGCAAGCGCGCAGGCAAACGTGCGTATTTCGTGGCGCGGCATTGGCGCCGTAGCCATGCTGCTGGCGAGTGCGCTGCTGTACGGATGCGGCGGCGGCAATGCCGCACCGACTCCCACGGCGGGCGCGATTCCCGCACAGATCGCACCCGTGGTAAGCGCCGTGGCGCCGGCGGTGACCCGCGTGGCGACCGTCGTGGCGCCCATCGAGACGCGCGTGGCGACGGTGGCGGCCCCCGTTGAGACGCGCGTAGCGACGATCGCGGCACCGGTCGAGACGCGCGGGGCAGCGGTGTTCGACCCGATCGTGGCCACACTGGAGGCGCGAGTCGGCGGTGTCCGCCCGGCCCAGGGGGCGTGCCCCGCCGACCATCCCGTCAAGGGCCGCTTGGACTTGGTGCCGCCACGGCGGGAGTATTGGTCGCCAGGGAGTACGGGCTACGAGCAGGCGATGGCGACGATCTGCTTCGTCACCGAGGCGGACGCGCAGAAGGCGCTGTATCGGCAGGCGGGATCCTGATCGGCCGAGCGCCATCAACGGTTGCATCTACGTCCACCTCCGCTCCGGTCGAGTTTCGAAACAACGTGCCTTCCGATTGCCCTGCCCGCTCTTTTCCGGCGCGAGCGGGGATGGATTCAGGGGCTCGGCGGTTTGCGTGGGACTTGCGGGACCGACGGAATACTTGTCGGGGGCAACCGGATACCGGGCGGCAACGGCGGGATCGCGGGCAGCGGCGCCGCCGTTGCCGCAGCTATCGCGCCTCCCTGCGGAGCCGCTACAGGGACATCTACCGACGGTGAGGGCGGCACGTTTGGCGCGCTCGTCGGCGGCACAGCAGTTGGGACGATCACCGGGACCGCAGTTGAGATTGCGATTACCGCCGGCGCGATTGTGGCCGACGGCACGGTGGTCGGTGACGGCGCACTCGTCGGCGCATTCGTCGCTGCGCTTGGGGCACTCGTCGCCGCGATCGGAGCGCTCGTCGCTGGCACGGCAGTCGAAGCCGGGGAGGGAAGCGGTGCAAGGGTCGGCACGAGGGGCGCCGCCGATGTCGCCGGTACGTCCACGCGTGCGGGTGCGCTGGCGGAGGGCGCTACCGCATTGCTGCTCCGCCCAAATGATTGCAGGGCAAGGAAACCGATGGCAAGCAACGCGATGACGATCGCGGCGATGCCGAACCAGACGCGCCGGCCCCGCACAATATTCCCGCCACGCTTACCGCCCTGCGTTTGCGCGATCGGGAGTGGAGGGAGCGGCAGCGGGTGCGAGGGCACGACGCGGGCGACCGTGGCTGGCACGACCGTGTCGGGATGAAGCTGTCGGACGACGATCTCGGCCTGCGGCGGGGTGGTCCCCACCGGTTGGCTCGCCGCGTCAATCACCTCCACCGCCCCGGGCGGTGCGTCGCCGCGCGCAGGGGTGATACGGAGTGCGACACGGTCGGCAGATCCGGTGAAGGTGCGGGAGGACAAGGCAAGGTCGGTACCGAGATCATCGCTGCTCCGGGCCGTACCTGCATCGGTCGAATCGTTCGGATCATTCATCGCTGCGTCCTTATGCATATCGCCACCGGTTATAGTGCTGGCCGATATTACCGAATTCGAGCCGGCTATTTGGTGGGTTCAGGAGATTGAATGTCAGTACCCGCCGCTCGAAAGCCTGCACCAGCACGTAGCTCGATACCCCGCCGACCTTCACCGGCGCCACAATCGCGGGCGAAATCGGGTAGCCAATCGCCGCTTGTCCCTGCGGGATGAGGTTGATGAAGTCAGAGAACGGCTTGAAAACGTACTGCCCATACCGCTTGCCCGGGTCCTGCACGTAGGGGCCATACAAGAGACCTGGCCCGGACGGGAGTCCGGGAACAAGGAGTTCCGGGGTGGCTACAATCTGGCCATTGACGAATGCGCGCGGCGGCTGAAGGTCCGGGAGCGAGCGCTCGGTATCCCGCTCGGGCAACTGGGCGAGATCGGCGTAGGTGAGGCTGTCCGAGCCGGGATCGCCCGCGATGTTGATCCGCGCGGGGGGGCGCTGCTCGAAGGTATTGTCGCCGAGCTGGACCTTTCCCGTCTTGAGTTCCACCGTGAGCAGGCCGTTCGTTACCACGGTCGGCGTAGACGGGTTCGTCAGTTCCATTCGCGCCTTGTCGAAATATTGAACGAGGCGCTGGCCACCGGGGGCCTCTTTGTACGGCTCCTGCATCCCGTCCTTCGCCAGTGGTAGCGGCCCCCAGAAGTTGGGGAAGGCGGCCTCGCCGCGCTGCCACACCACCTGGAACGGCGGTGACGCGAATGATGATGCAGCAGAAACGCCCGGAAAGGGGATAAGGAGCAATAAGGAAACGAGTGTGCCCGTGATCGCAAACATCCGCCTCATGTCAGCCTCCTGTGGTGATTGAGCATCGCTGGTGATTCCGATAGCGCCGAATGCAACAAGGCGTAAATCAGATTAGCGTCGCGCCCCGCGCGCGGCTTGTGTGACGGTAAAGACCAGTCCGAGCAGCACGCCGAGCGCCACCAGGACGACTCCGGCCGCGCCCGCGTAGAGTGGCCACCCGAGTCCGACTTCCAGCGTCGGCTTCCCTGTCGTCAGGTCCAGCACTCGATTCCCGATCGGGCTGCTCAATGCCGCCTGCGCGACCCGCGCCGGGAGCGAGTCGGACTGCTGATGCATGCGCAGCAGTGCCGCGATCATCAGGCCCACTGCCCCTGCGGACGCCAACAGCGCCCCCACCTGAGCCGCCACGCGCACACGGGGGAACGCCAGCGCGGCCAGCAGCAACACCGCGACTACCACGAACAGCACGAAGGCCCATTGGAAAGCGTGCCCCCCATATTGCCACAGCGTCGGCGGGATCGTCGCGGCGACCTCCCGGTCGGCGATCCGCGCGAGTTCTCGGTCCACGTCGACGCCGACGACCTGAAGGATCCGGCCCGCCGCCCGGCCCTGCGAGACGAAGACGATCCGCGCATGCACCCAACCGTGGAGAAAGAGTGCCGCGCCGATGAGGATGACGCCGAGGAGGGCGAGGAGATCGGCGGTGATCAGGGCGCCGCCCGGTCGCGTCCGACGGCGCAGGGGCGCTATGGCTGAACCATCCGCGACCGCGCCCTGTACAATGCCTCCCATGGTGACCTCCCAGTTTTCGATCCCGCTATCCTGACACGAAAACGCTGTTCACCAGAAGGACGTCGGCGGGGCGTCGCGGGTTCCGCCGTGGTAGAACCTTAGGGACGCAACCGTGCGCACATTCCCCCGCGAGGTTGGGGCAGTGACTGAAAGAAAGGTGCAGCGAGCATGGCAAGCAAGGAGACCATCGCCTCACGGCCCGGGAAGACGAAGGGGTTTCGCCCCCGCATCCTGAAGTTCGCCGTATTCGCTGCGGCAGCGGGTGCAGCGTACCTGTATAGTCGTGACCGCAGGGCAGGTACTGCCTGGGATCGTTCCCGTCGCATGATGGGCGCGGAAGATTCACAGGCACACGACGACCCGTCTGCCGCGCGGCAAACGGGTACGAACCTGCACGCGCGCGTCGGTCTTTATCAGGTCAAGCCCGGCACCCTCGACGAGTCGTTGGAGAAAGCCTACAACGAGCTGCTGCCCAGAATGCAGAAGCAACCTGGCCTCGCACAATATACCGTCATGACGACCGGCCCCGATTCCTTCGTGTCCCTCAACGTCTGGGAAACGCGGGCGCAGGCCGAGAAGGCGGCGGCGATGCTCTCTGGCTGGGCGGAAGAGAATATGGAAAACACGGTTGTCCGGATGGAGGGCCACATCGGCGAGGTGATCTTGCAGCGCGGCCAGTCCTCTCCAGATACCCCTCCTCGGTACGGGATGATACGCATGCAATCATTGAAATCCGCTCCTCCCGACCTGACCGAAAAGGTGCGCGTCGCGTATCTGCCGCAGATGGAGCGCCAGCCGGGGTTCAACGAGTTCGTGGCGGTTTGCATAGACGATGGCAACGTCATCACGTATACGAGTTACGATTTCAAAGTGGATGCGGAGAGAGCAGCGGCGAACCTTGAACCGTGGGTAGAGGAGCATATCGCCCCCCACGCCAGCCATGTGGAACGACACGCGGGCGTGATCACCTGGGCAGTGCGCAAGCGCTAGCGGTCGTTTGTGGAGTTCAGCGGGTGGATCGTATCGGAGGTAGCAAGGAGGCATTTGCCGTACTACGTACATTCCAGCAGCGTCACGACATGTTGCTTGTTTGGCCTCAATTCAGCGTCGCCGTCCCAAATCCACAAATGACCCCTAAGTGCGCCCGAACGGAGAAGCAGTTGTCTGCGCGTTAAATGCGAACCCGATCCACGATCTGGCATAGTCTCATCCCAGCACGTACGTGGCCGGAGACGGTGGACCCGATCACTCTCATGCCATACGGAACAATCGCTCGCACCGACGATCACTCTGCGTCGCACACTGCAACGATATCTGCGGCACGCGGAGCGGTGCCCGACTGGCGCTGCGAATGCACCAGTTGACCGTTGCGGGAGAGCGCGAACTCATCCTCAGCCACCGGCATGAGGACGAGCGTATCGATCTCCTCGTTGAAGCGGGCGAACAAACGCCGCGCGAGACCGAGCGCCTCGTCCTCGTATCGCATGTGATAACGGATGACAAACTCGAGCCGCGCCATTCAGGACAGGAGCAGCGTCACGTCGCCATCCACGACTTCGACCGGATACGTCGTCACGCGCACCTTCGGGTCGAAGACCGACTCCCCCGTTTTGATGTCGTACTCCCACTCGTGCCACGGGCAGCGCAGGATCTCCCCCTCCCGCCCGTAGCGGTACTCGTAGACATCGGACGGCAGCGCCGTGCCGACGATCTTGCCGAGGCAAACCCGCGACCCCTGGTGGGCGCAGGTATTCTTCAGCGCGTAGAACGCCCCACCCACATTGAAGACGCCGATCTCGCCGCGCCCCACCACCCGAACGATCTTCCGCCCCCCCGGCGGTATCTCCTCC
>JALYXG010000460.1 GCA_030947205.1 Chloroflexota bacterium | reverse complement strand
ACGGCCTTGATTTTCAGCAAGCCGAACACGCCAAAGATGCGCAATATCGCGCGGAACGCGAAGGTTTCGCTCCATTTCGATGGTGACGGGCGGGGCGGCAACATCGTCGTCCTCACCGGCGAGGCGCGGATCGTCGAACCGACACCAACCGTCGCCGAGATCCCGGCATACGTGACCAAGTATGCCGAAGGGATCAAGAGAATCGGCTCGACGCCGGAGCAGATGATCAAAGAATACTCGCAGGCACTTCGCATCACGCTCACGAATGTGCGCGGGCATTAGCCCACCCCCGATCGCGCACAAAAAAGTGGCGACGCTGGGGAACGTCGCCACGGGGAGGGGAAGGGGGAAGGAAGAGTCTCTTTTCAGTCGGCCCGTTCGCTGCGGATTGTCCGCGTCCGCGATACCCGCAGAACCCAGGCAACCGGTGCGTCCGGTGCTTCGCTGTTGTCTCTACTATAGCAAGCATGATGCCACGACCGCACCGCCCATCCGGCCAGTCTTTGAGCAGGCCAATCGGACAGGTACCGACCGACCCAATCGAACCATACCGCGACATAGGCGACCGAGTGCGTGCATTTAGATCGCTTTCTCGAGGGTGGCGGAGGTCGGTGCGGCAAAGCCCGCGTGCGTGCCGAGTCCGACGACGCGGTAACCCATCCGCTCGTAGAAGGCGCGCTGGCGGGGCAGAGCGAGGCGGACGCTGAACTGCGCCCTTGGCAAGTCCATCGCCCGCGCCTGCGCCTCGGCATAGGCGATCAGCGCACCGCCGATGCCATGCTGACGATAGTCGGGCAGCACGGCGAGCCGGAAGAGATAGAGATGATCGCCCTTCGGCTCGAAGAATTGGCAGCCTCCGATTCTGCCATCCACGACAGCGAGCGCGATTCGCGCCGTCTCCATCAGCGCGCGCACGCTCTCTTCGGTCTCGCTGAGCGCGCCGGAGGGCGGGGCGAGCGTCGCCTGCTCCGCGAAGGCCGTTCGGAGCACGCCGACCACGGCGGGCACATCGGCGTCGGTCGCCTCCCGGATCGTGAAATCGTCGGTCTTCATTCGCCACTCCTCGCCGTGAGTCGCTTTTTCCATCGTCCAGCCCGAGTCGGTCGTCTCCGTGACGCAGTAGCCGAGCCGCTCGTAGTAGTCCCGGTTCTCCGGCATCGCGCGACGCACGCCGAGGCGCATGCAGGACAGACCCTTCTGCACCGCCCGTCCCTCGGCATACTCCATAAGCGCGCGGCCGATCCCCCGCCGCTGATACGCGGGCAGCACCCCAAGCCGGAAGAGAAAACAGTGATCCGCTTCGAAGGCATAGAACAGACACCCAACAACGGTCTCACCCGCGACCGCGAGGACCACCGGGAATGTCGCGATCATCCCACGCGTGCCCTCAACCGTGTCGCTGAACGCGCCGGACGGCCCATTGGGCCGGTGCCGGTAGGGCCCATTCGCCGCCCGCAGCACCACGAGGATAACCGCAGCGTCCACGTCCGTCGCTTCGCGAAGGCGAAAATCAGGCATCGCGAACTTCGCCCTCGGCAATGACGCGGGCGTACCAGTGGCCACTCTCTTTGAGGGTGCGGGTCTGGGTGGCGAAATCGGTGAAGGCGAGACCGAAACGGCTGCTGTAGCCGCCGGGGAAGGCAAACGAGTCCATCAGCGTCCAATGGAAGTAGCCCCGGAGCAGCACACCCGCGTCGAGCGCGCGGAGCATCTGCGGGAAGATGGCACGGAGGTATTCGAGCCGGGCGCGGTCGTGGATAACACCCTGCGCGTCCGGCTCGGCGTTGTCGGGTGCGCCGTTGCCGGTAATCAGGATGCCGGCGGGCGCGTACTCCCGCTGTACGCGCGTCAGGGCGTCGTACAAGCCCTCGATCCTGCCGTCCGCCGGTTCATCCTCCGGCGACAAGCGTGCCGCCATAACCGGTAGGGATGAATCCTCACGGATCATGGCGTGGCTGGCGTAGTTGACGCCGAGGAAATCCATTGGGGTAGCGATGGTCTCCATGTCCGCCGTACGCACCTCAGGTGCGTCCGCCCCGAACAATTCCATCAGATCGTCGGGGTACACGCCACGAAAGAGCGGATCGAGATACCAGCGGTTGGCGAACCCGTCGTACCGGACGGCCGCCGCCAGATCCGCCTCGCGATCCGTCGCCGGGTAGCAGGGCGTGACACCGACCGCGATGCCGACGCGCGTCGCCGCAGTGCCGTTCGCGCGCAGCACCGACACCGCCTCGCCGTGCGAGACAAGGAGGTTGTGCGCCACCTGCAACCCTGTTTTCCAGTTGCGGACTCCCGGCGCGTTCTCGCCCGTGATGTGGCCATGATAAGCGACGTGCCACGGCTCGTTGTGCGTCACCCAGTGCGCGACGCGGTCGCCGAGGCGGCGGGAAAGCGTGTCGGCGTACTCCGCGAAGGCGGAAATTGCGTCGCGGTTTGCCCAGCCGCCCCGATCCTGCACTGCCTGCGGCAGATCGCCGTGGTAGAGCGTGAGGTATGGCGCAATATTCGCGGCGAGCAGGGCATCCACAACGCGCTCGTAGTGATCCAGCCCCGCCTGATTTAGCCGTCCGTACCCGTCCGGGTAGATGCGCGACCACGCGACTGAGAAGCGGTACGCGTTGACGCCGAGCCGCCGCATCAGGTCAATATCGTCACGATACCGATGGTACGAGTCACAGGCGACATCGCCGGTGCTGCCATCGCGCACCTTGCCCGGCATATGCGCGAAGCGATCCCAGATCGTCTCGCCCCGCCCCTCTTCGCGCACCGCCCCCTCGGTCTGATACGCCGAGGTCGTCGTGCCCCACACAAAATCGCCCGGAAAAAACGTCGCCACACGCACCTCACCCACGACTGCACACCAACCCCACGCGCTGCATGATACACGGATACGAATCTCGTGTTTGATCGGGCGAGGTGACAGGAGCGATATGATACGATACCGCCCGGTAGGTTGGGTTGGGCGAGGGTAGTTGGCTCGTGGAAGTGACCGGAAACGCGGTAGTCGCATCGAAAAACGGCACACAGCCCGCGTCGGCAACGCGCGTCGGCGCGATGCTCCACGCGATTGACCGAGCGGCGCCGGCGCTGCTCGGTCTCGCGATGCTCATCTATATCGCGGTCATCTTCGCCGCGTCGAAGTGGCAACTCGACGGCTTGCATATGGGCTTCGACCCGCTCGTCTACGAGCAGCCGCTGTGGAACACGCTGCACGGCCATTTCGCGGAGCAGTCCGCGCTCTCCTACACGAAATCGGCGTTCGGGCAGGACTTGTTCCTCTTCCACTTCGTCCTCCTGCCGTTCTACGCCTTGAAGGAGACGACGGCGATGCTGCTCTTCCTCCAGACGGTCGGGGCGGCGTTCGGCGCGCTCGCGGTGTATCTGATCGCGCGCGATGTGCTGCCCCGCACGCGCCTCGTGCCACTTCTTTTCGCGGTGCTGTTCCTCTCGTACGTGCCGATGCAGAATGTTAACTTGTACGAAGCCCAGCCGCGGCTTTTCGGCGCCACGGCGCTGCTGTTCGCCTACTGGTGCATGCGGCGCGACAAGCGCGTCTGGTACTGGGTGTGCATCGCCTTCGCCCTTTCAACGCGCATTGACGCCGCGCTCGTCGTCGCCGCATTCGGCCTCTTCGGCGTCATTGCGCGACGGCGGGCGGTGTACAGTTGGGCGCCGCTCGTTGTCGGCTTGGGCTACTGGGCGGCGGCGGTGTTCGTCATCATCCCGGCGATCAGCGGCGGCGCGCAGTTCTCCTACGTGCAGAATTACGACTGGCTCGGCCCGAGCACCGGCGCAATTGTGCGGACGGTCCTCACGCACCCCTTCACCGTGGCGCGGACCGTTTTCGGCAGGGATCGGTGGGAATATCCCGTTAGCCTGCTGTTCCCACTCGCCTTCCTGCCACTCCTTTCGCCGCGCATTCTCATTCCGGCGTTGCCGTCCTTCCTGCTCAACATCTTCGCCAGCCCGCATTATGCCTATCAGCGCGACATCTTCCATCAATATTCGGCATTCATCTCGCCGTGGCTGTTCATCGCCGCGATCCTCGCCGTCGCCGCCCTCGCGGACGGCACACACCCGCTCTACCGCCTCGCGCCGCGCGCGAAGGACGCGCTGCGGCGCGTACATGCGACGGCGATTAGTGCGTGCCTTGTGGTCGTGATGCTCGTCCTCAGCCTGTTCCAATTTGCCTACACGAAGCCGGACAAGGTGGCGAGTTGGGCCGAGAGCGGCGGTCGGATTTCCCAGGTGGACAAAAACCGCGTCGCCTCGCTCGACCTTCTGGTCGCGATGATCCCGCAGGACGCCCCGCTGAGTGTCACGAATCTCGCCGCGCTCCATGTGCCGCTCCGCCGCTCCCTCTACTTTTTTCCGGGCCAGGAGTTCTATGACGCCGCCCTGATTGATCGCGCCGCGTACGTCCTCGGCGACCGGCGGCGCGACAACGGCGCAGAGGCGGCGATCCTCGACAAACTGAAGGCGAACGGCCAGTGGCAACTCGTCAAGCGACAAGGCGATTTCGAACTGCTGCGCCGGATCGCACCCGCACCGGGGCTGACGGCATGACGGCCATCACCCACCCACACGGCGAAGATCGCACTGTGCGGCGCGGTTGGAAGGGGTGGGCGTCGCGGATCGGCTTCGGGAACGCGACGCTCCGGGCCTTCGTCGGCGCGGTCGCCCTGGCGGCGATCTACGGGCGCGTCGCGGTCACGCATCTCACGTACGGCGTCGTCGGCGGCAACAGCAACGGCTACGAGGATGTTTGGAACGATTACTGGCTGCGGACAGCGCTCCGACTGCACCGCAATCCGTTTTACACCGACTACCTCTTCGCCCCGAATGGCGTCAGCCTCCGCTTCCACACCCTCAACCCATTCGGGGGGCTGATTGCCCTGCCACTCGCACCGCTGATCGGCATCGTCGGGGCGATGAACCTCAAGTTTCTCCTCGCGCTCGTCGGCGCTGTCTTCTTCGCGTACCTCCTAATGCGCGACCTGACCGGCAACCCGCTCGCCGCCTTCGCCGGGGCCGCGCTGTATACCTACGCGAACGACCAGATGGTCTCCTACTTCGCCACCGGCGCGGAGAATTACCTGATGGGAACGGCGCTCATGCCGCTCTATCTCTTTTTCCTCTTCCGCGCGCTCGGTCGCCTGCGCTGGTGGGGATATGCCGCTGCCGCGACCGCGACACTGCTCGCGCTCTGCCTAACGGACTGGCAATACACGATGTTCGCGGTGCTGATTACCGTCGCTTTTGCGCTTCTCACACTCTGCACGCGGCA
>JALYXG010000456.1 GCA_030947205.1 Chloroflexota bacterium | reverse complement strand
GCGACGGCAACAAGGCGCGCACGTTCCGTCGTTTCGTTGGTGCGGTTGCCGTTCACTCGACGCCTCCTGTGGGGTACGTTGCGCCCTCGTCGAGCGGCCAGATCGGACGCCGCACCTGCCGGAAGGCGAATCGCTCCAAGTGCGGGCTGCTGATGCCCGGCGTATCCACGTCAATGATCTGTGCCGCAATCGGCGCGAAGGCGGCGCGGAAGTGGACGCTCGACTTGACGACGATGGCGCGCGCGGTCGTCGGTTCGATACCGACGCTGCGAAAGAGCGACAGATCGAGCGCCTGGACCCGCTGCTCGGTGACGATCACGCCGATCCCACCGCAGTCGAGGACTGCCGTGCGGCCCATGCGGGTTCGGCCGCCTGCGCCCATTGGGCCGGTATTGGTGAAGACGCCGTCCGTGATGCGCACGACGCGGGCATCGGCGATCACCGGTGCGCCATGCTGATCGTCAGTCTTGCCACCGAGTCGCGCCGCGATCTCCGCTCCCGTGCCTGCCGCAATTGCTTGCGCGACGGTCTCCGGGTCGCAGATCACGCCGACGACGACATCGCGCACGCGGGCGGCGAGGAGCGCGGCAAGGAGTGTCGTGCCGTCGCACGGCGCACCAGCGCCAGGGTTGTCACCACTGTCAGAAAGAACAACGGGAAATCGCTGCACCGCTTCCACCTGCCGCATTGCCTCGTCAATCGGCGTGAGCGCGGGCGCAAACTCCGTGCGGCGCTGCCATGCCGCATCCGCAATTGTCCGCGCCACATCGCGCGCGAGCGGTTGATCGTCGGCCGTCGAAACGAGTACGCGCAGTCCGGCATCCCGGACATCGCTGTATGGGAAGCCGCCCGCGACGCTGATGTTCAGCACGCCGGGTCGCCGCCGCTCGCGCTCGGCGACGCGCAGTACCTGCCGCATCGGCGTCGCCTCCGTCGTGCATTGCGGCGGCAGCGGCAGGAGCATCGGCGGGCAGGCGAGCGCGGTCGCGATGGTTGTGTGCCCATCGAGGAGGCGCTGGAGCATCTGCGTCGCTTCGTAGCCGCGCTCGTAGGTATCAATATGCGGGTACGTCGTGTAGGCAATCAATGCGTCGGCGGTTTGCACCATCGCGGGGGAGATATTGGCGTGCGAATCGAGCGTCGCGATGATCGGCGTGCCGGGGCCGACGATGGCTCGGACCACGCGCAGTAGGTCCGCCTCCGCGTCCGCTACATCCTCACTGACCATCGCGCCGTGCAGCCCGAGCAGGACACCGTCGAGCGCGCCCGCCGAACGCAGGGCGTCGAGCAGCGATTGGCGCAGTTCGGCGTACGCGGCCCGCGTAACGATCCCGCCGGGCGTGGCGGAGGCATACAGAAGCGGAATCGCCGTCGCGCCAATCGCCGTCACGCCATCGAGAAAGCCGCCGATCACGGTGCGTGTCCCGGCGAACCCGGAAAGCAGATCGCGACCGCCGATGAGGACGCGCTGGCGGAATTGCTCGAAATCGGTCGGGATGGCGCTAAAGACATTGGTTTCGTGGGCAATGCCGCCGATGGCTATGCGTCGGGTGATGTGTGACCGGCCACGCCGTTCCACGCGCATCGTTGTTGTTTCCTCGGTCGGGGCGACAGCGGCAGGCGATCCGCTGACCGCGTTTCGGCATTGTATTACAGTCGGGCGTCTGCGGCATGGCGGAGGTTGGGTTCCCAGGAGCGCAACCACACTGATCGGGTATACTTCACGAAGCGGCAACATGCGCCGCGCATCGTCGCCGACGAAGGAGCGCCCGTGTCTATGCCGAGTGAGTTGTTCGAGATGCGCGATGTCGCGATTGCCGCCGCGCGCGAGGCGGGCGCGGCGATCCGCGCGGTCTCCGAACGGGGGGTAAGGGAGATCGTCTTCAAGGGAGAAGGCAAGCGCGATCTCGTCACCGAGGCGGACAAGCAGAGTGAGCGGATCATCATTGATGCGATCACGCGGCGCTTTCCCGACCATCGCATCCTCGCTGAAGAAGGGACGGGCACCGGCGGCAACGGCGCCTATCGCTGGATCGTTGACCCGCTGGACGGCACGACGAATTTCGCCCACCAATACCCGCTCTATTGCGTCTCCATCGCCGTCGAGCACGCGGGCGAACCCGTCGTTGGCGTCGTTTTCGCGCCGTACATGAACGAGTTGTTCGTCGCCGTCAAAGGCGGCGGCGCGACGCTCAATGGCGCGCCGATTGCCGTTTCCGGCGTGACAGATTTGATTGGCGGACTCCTGTGCACCGGGTTCCCCTATCGGCTCGATGGCCCGACGAATAACCTCGGTAACTGGGGAAACTTTGTCCTCCGCACGCAGGCGACCCGCCGCGATGGCGCGGCCGCGCTCGATCTCTGCTATGTCGCTGCCGGGCGGTTCGACGGCTTCTGGGAACTGAACTTGCAACCATGGGACATGGCAGCGGGCGCGCTGATGATCCAGGAAGCCGGTGGCACGATCTCCGATCCGTACGGCGATCCGTTCCGGGTGGACGGCCACGATATTGTCGGCTCGAACGGCCC
>JALYXG010000392.1 GCA_030947205.1 Chloroflexota bacterium | reverse complement strand
AACGGGTAGATCGCGAGCAGGCAACCGGCAGCGACCCGATCTTCACGCGCGCCCTGACGGGATTGCTCCCGGAGCCGAGTGGGCAAGCGGTAATGGCATTCCGAATCGGCTATCCGACGATGGCAGCGCACCTCAGCCCCCGCCGTCTCGCCGAGGAAGTGCTCCGCGCATGATGCTTCGTGCAGGCACAAGGAACGTCCCATGGCAGTACGACTGAATATTGCTGAATGACCCGAAAGGAGACCTCACATGTCCGAGCAATCGCGGAAGCAGCCGTTCACGGTCCAGGCGCATGATCTCGCAAACCAGGTGAAAGCCCTGATCGAAGAAGGGAATGTCCGGCGGATCGTCATCCGTCAGGGCGAGCGGGTTGTCGCCGACATTCCGCTCACCGTCGGCGTGGTGGGCGCGCTCTTCGCACCGTGGGCGGCGGCGGTCGGCGCGCTCGCGGCTCTGGTCTCGGACTGCACCATCGAGGTCGTCCATGACGAGCCGAACGCGGATGCGTCGCAGCCGACCGGGCTGGGGGCGAGACCCCCGACCGACGAGCCACAGGCGTTGTAGCATCCCCTCACGACGATCGGAGAAACGGATCCCACGGGGCCGCATCGAGAACGGGAGGCATCGGTGACCATGACACGACTTCTGACGATCCGCAACGCGGGGGGTATGCGATGAGCGAGCGCGAACTGCACGTCGTGTTTGGCGCGGGGCAGGCGGGTCTCGCCGTGGCGGACGCACTGGTCGCGCGGGGCAGGCGCGTCCGAGTCGTCAATCGCAGCGGGAAAGCGTCGGTGCTCGCCGGCGTCGAGGTATGCCGGGGCGACGCTACCGATCCCTCCGTCACCACTCAGCTCGCGGCGGGCGCGACAGTCGTCTACAGCTGCCTCAACGCGCCGTACGACAAGTGGCCGGAGCTCTTGCCGCCGCTCCAGC
Source organism: Chloroflexota bacterium (assembly GCA_030947205.1). Classification (GTDB taxonomy): domain Bacteria; phylum Chloroflexota; class Chloroflexia; order Thermomicrobiales; family JALYUS01; genus JALYUS01. The sequence continues at coordinate 1,349 of JALYXG010000392.1, read as the reverse complement.
GGGGCGTCCTGGCGGGCGCGGCGCGGGCGGGCGCGAAGCTCGTCGCGCTGGAGAACCTCTACATGTACGGCCCGACGGGCGGCGCACCGCTGACTGAGGACCTGCCTTATGCGGCCACGGGGCGTAAGGGGCGCGTCCGCGCCGCGATGGCGGCGGAACTCCTGGAAGCGCACCGGCGCGGCGACGTGCGGGTGGCGATCGGGCGGGCGTCGGACTTCTTCGGGCCGCGCGTGCTGACCTCTGCAATGGGGGACCGCATCTTCCCGAAGGTCCTCGCGGGCAAGGCGGCGCAGGTGACCGGCGATCCCGATCTGCCTCACACCTACACCTACATGCCGGACATCGGTAGGGGAATCGCCCTACTCGGCGAGCGGGGTGAAGCGGACGGGCGAGCATGGCACCTGCCGAGCCCGGAGACTGTCTCGACGCGCGCCTTCATCGCGGCGATCGGTGCGGAGACGGGGCAACCCCCTCACCTCCAAGTAATGCCCGCATTCCTGCTCCGCGTGGTGGGCCTGTTCAACCCGGTCGTGCGCGAGTTGGGCGAGACGCGCTACCAGTTCGCGGCGCCATTCGTCGTGGACGACAGCGCGTTCACCCGGGCCTTCGGAATGCGGGCGACGCCACTTGAGGCAGCGATCCGGGAGACGATGGCGTGGTACCGCACCGCCGCGATGGTGCCGGCCGTCCCCGCGCACGGTCATGCATGAGGCGGGGGAGAGCGGCTGAGCGCGCGCGCCGCATCTTGCCACGCTTTTGCCACTCCCGCACTCCCGTTGTGGCATTTCTGCGATGTGTCAGGCAGTACATTTGCAGCGATGGGGATGCCGTCGGCGAGCGAGGAGTGCGCAGTGGCCAACAATACACAGCCTTCAGCAACAGACACCCTCTCCAACGAGTGCGAGGACGCCGCCGCAATGACTGAGACGGGTCGGCCAATCGCGCTCGTCGTCGTCAAGGCGGTGCACACGCTCATCTTCTTCTCGATGTCATGGGCGGTGCTCTACACCCTCTACAGCGGGCTGACCAACCGGGTGACGCGCAAGACCGGCATGGCGGTCGCCGCAGTGCTCGGCGAGGGGATCGTCTTCGCGCGCAACGGGAGTCGCTGTCCGCTCACGAAGGTGGCGGAGGGGTTGGGGGCGGTGAACGGCACGGTGGGGGACATTTTCCTGCCGCAGTGGTTCGCGCGGCGCATCCCCGCCGTCTCCTCCACGCTCATGGGTGTCGGCTTGCTCGCCATGCTCTGGCACCGCCTGGGCGCGGACCGCATCGCTCGCGACGAGGAGGCATCGAAATGATCGACCGATTTTGGGCACGGCGAGTGTTCAACGAAAGGAACACCGAGA
>JALYXG010000388.1 GCA_030947205.1 Chloroflexota bacterium | reverse complement strand
TGGAGCGCGGTCGCGCCTCGTTCGCCGCTTGTCTATGCGACGCTGTTTGGCCGGGCAGTCGCGTTGGCGCCGGGCGTGGCATGGGGCGGCATCGCGCTGATGGCGGTGGGCTGGCTTCTGTTCGCCTTCCCGCCGCGTCCGCTCCGGTTGCCTGCCTACACCCCGCCCCCACCGCAGTTCGAGCAGCTGGATTTCGAGCGGATACCGCTGCGATGAATACGGAACGATTGAACTGCCAATACTGCCCAGAGAGCACCGGCAAGGACGCCAAGCGGGAGGAAATTGAGCGCAGAGACCACAGAGGTCGCAGAGAATACGGGGATAGATTTTTTTCTTTTCTCCTTTTCTCCTCTGTGATCTCTGCGATCTCTGCGTTCGCATTCCCCGCTTGGCGTCCTTGCGGGCACCCTCTGGGCAGTATTGGCGGTTCATAATTTTGAGTTGTACGGGAGGTCTTGGGTATGCAAGAGGAAACACTGCGACCGGCGTTTGTCTTCACGGAAGTGGTGGGCGATTCATCGGTTTCGCGCTCGACCTATGAGAATGAGGATGGCATTTTCTTCCTTTCGGTTCATGAGCGAGCGCAGGCGGAAGGTGCGATGCAGTATCTCGTCAATGTCTTCAACATGGGCGACCCGATGGAAGAAGAGGGAACCGTCTTCATCGCACCGTGGGGACAACTCCTCTGCGCGTTCACGCCGGAGTGGATCGCGGCCGACCCGGACGTCAACCTCGTCGAGGCGGCGGAGGATGCCGCGATGAACTGGCTCGATGTGGAAGATGTCGAACTCGGTGCGACGCGCTACCTCGTCTTCACCGAAGCCCAGCCTGAAGGCGAAGAGCGCGACTGGCCAGGGGCGTAGACAAAACCGATTGAACCGCAAAGACGCAAAGAGCGCAAAGGACGCAAAGAGGGAAGAGAAAAGGTGTTTGACTCCTCTCATTATCTCTTCTCCGCGTTCTCTGCGTCTCTGCGCCCTCTGCGTCAATCCGGTTTCAACGATCTGGGGGGTGTATGGAGCGGATGCGGGTTGCGGTCGGGCAGGTGAGTCAGCTAACAGACGAGATCCTGACATTTGCGCGGCAACTCGGTGTGTCAGGCATGCAGGTCAACACGCCCGCGCTCCCTGGCGCGCACCGCTGGGAATATGAGGACGTGCGCGCCCTGCGGACGCGCTGCGAGGAATATGGACTGCGCCTGGAAGCGATTGAGAATGTCCATTTGGATTTCTACGACAAAGTGATGCTCGGCCTGCCGGGGCGGGATGAGCAGATCGAGCACTACCGCGCCACGATTCGGAACATCGGTCGGGCCGGCATCCCGATCCTTGGCTACCACTTCATGCCGAACTCCGTCTGGCGCACGGCCCGCTCGCCGATCGGTCGAGGCGGCGCGCTCGTCACGTCGTTTGACATGGCGGTGGTTGAGGAGCGACAAAGCGAACTGCTCGTCGCCCGCACTGACCGTTCCGGGAGCGACGATCCGTTTGATACCCAGGGCGTCATCCCCGCTGCCGAATACCAACTGAGCGAGTCGGAGATGTGGGCGAACTACACGTATTTCATCAAGGCGGTGATCCCCGTCGCGGAGGAAGCGGGCGTCAAACTCGCGCTCCACCCCGACGATCCACCGGTGGAATCGCTCGGCGGCATCGCGCGTCTTTTCCGCAACTTCGACGGCTTCAAGCGGGCAATGGAAATCGCGGACAGCGACGCATGGGGCCTCGATCTCTGCCTCGGCTGCTGGTCCGAGATGGGCGGTGAGCGGGCGGTGATGGAGGCGATTGATTACTTCGGGCCGCGCGGTAAAATCCTCTATGTCCATTTCCGCGATGTCCAGGGGATGGTGCCGAAGTTCGCGGAGTGCTTCATCGGCGAGGGGAATTTCAACGCCGCGCGCGTGATGCGCGCCCTCCAGCGCGTCGGTTTCACTGGCTTCCTGCTCGATGACCACGTCCCCTTCATGGTCAACGACACCGATTACGGCCATCGCGGCCGCGCTCACGCCATCGGCTATATGCAGGGGTTGTTGGATACGCTGGCGGGGTAGGGGCCGTTAAGTCGTGTCGTCCACCACTTGTAACCGCCGCACGATGTCGGGCGGATTGGGATCGTGCGAGGTGCGGATGATGGCGGCGGTCGCGGGCGTGCAGCCCCATGATGCGGCGAGATCGGCGCCGAGGGCGGCGTGATTGAGGAGTCGTGCCATGCCGCTCCGCCAGCGCGGGAGTAGCCGCCCGTTCGCTGCCGTCCATACGAGGGCGCGCGGCCAACGGGCGAGCAAAACGCGCGCCGTCCGCTGGGTGATGCCGATGCCGGGATGCTTGCCAACATCGTGCAGGAGCGCGGCACCGAGGAGATCGTTCTCCGTTTCTCCATTCGTCACGAGGACCTGATAGATCCGCAGCGCGTGTCGTTGATCCGCTTTTGGCAGCGCGCGGAATGCCGCTATCGCCGGTAGCGGTAGGATGGAGAGCGCCGCATCACGCGCCGCGCCGTCGAGCGGCATGAGGGGCGAAAGGATTGTGCGTACTCCCTGTGTGGTGCGGTAGCGGACGGAACCTAACCCCCCGGTCCCCGCCTCAGAAGCTTCCGAAGACACCGGATGCCCCCTCGATCAGGCGCGTCAGGGTTTCGTAGACGGGCGCACTGATGTTGAACAGAACGGGTCGCAATGGCTGGAAAAAGATGACGAGGAAGAGAAGCACAAAGCCGTACTGATCGAGCCGCGCGAGGATCGGATACCAGAAATCCGGTAGGATGCCCGTCAGGATTTTCAACCCGTCGAGCGGCGGGAGCGGGATGAGGTTGAACGCCGCGAGCGCGAGATTCAGGGTGACGAGAATCGTGACAAAGGTCTGCACATTCGGCGGAAGCGTGTGGAAGCCAGTCGCGAAGACGCGCTGCGGCACCGCAAAGACGAGCGCAAGGATGACATTCGAGATCGGCCCCGCCGCCGCAACGAGCGCGACACCGTGCTTTCCCCAGCGCATTCGGTACGGGTTGAATTGCACGGGCTTTCCCCAGCCCAATCCGAAGCCCGTCAGCGCGACGAAGACGAGGAAGAGGAAACCGATCGGGTCGAGGTGTGACATCGGATTCAGCGTCACGCGTCCCTGCTCGCGCGGCGTCGGATCGCCGAGCAAGGTCGCGGTGTAGGCGTGGGCAAACTCGTGGATCGTGATGCTTATCACGAAGGCGAGCAGAATGGAAACGAAAACCTGCGGGTTGATATCGGTGCGACCAAACACAGCAGCGACTCCCGGTTAGCGAAGACTGGGTAAGCGAAACGTCATCCGAGCAGCGTTTCTCGCCCATTGTACCATCCGCCGGTAGAACACATTAAACAAAAATCGCCCCATCGCGTGATAGGGCGAAACATATTCTGGATTCGCATCTCTCCCCCTCTCCATCGCAATGGAGAGGGGGCCGGGGGTGAGGTCAGTCCCCCACCGACGCTGTCGGCTTGATCTCGGCGATCGGGCTTTCGGCGGTATAAAGGTGACAGGCAACGAAGTGATTGCCGCCCTTATCCTCGAACGGTGGTTCGATGACGTCGCAGGTGCCCTTGATCGCGTACTGGCAGCGCGTATGGAAGTGGCACCCGCTCGGCGGGTTAATCGGGCTGGGTACGTCGCCGGTCAGGATGATCCGCTCGCGCTTCTTCTCGATCACCGGATCGGGGATCGGCACGGCGGAAAGGAGCGCCTTGGTGTATGGGTGCAGCGGCTCCTCGTAGATCGTATCGCGCGAGGCGAGTTCGACGATCTTGCCGAGATACATCACGGCGACGCGGTCGGAAATGTGCTTCACCACAGACAAATCGTGCGCGATGAAGAGGTACGTCAGGTTGAACTGCTCCTGCAAGTCTTCGAGCAGGTTGACGATCTGTGCCTGAATCGAAACGTCGAGCGCGGAGACCGGCTCATCCGCGACGATGAAGGCGGGGTTCGCGGCGAGGGCGCGGGCAACGCCGATGCGCTGCCGCTGGCCGCCGGAGAATTCGTGCGGGTAGCGATTGGCGAAGTACGGGTTGAGGCCGACCGTCTCCAGCAACTCCTGCACGCGCTGGTTGCGGTGGCCACGATCCACGAGATTGTGGATCTGCATCGGCTCGGAGATGATCGAGCCGACCGTCATGCGCGGGTTGAGCGAGGCGTACGGGTCCTGGAAGATCATCTGCAAATGGCGGCGCATCTTGCGCATGTGGCTCGCATCGAGCTTCGTCAGATCGGTGCCCTCGAACTTCACTTCGCCGGAGGTCGGCTTGTAGAGTTGGAGGATCGCACGGCCCGTCGTGCTTTTGCCGCAGCCGGATTCGCCGACGAGGCCGAGCGTTTCGCCCTTCTTGACGGTGAAGGAGACGCCATCCACCGCCTGTACCGCGCCGACCTTGCGCTGCAAAATAATGCCCTGTGTGAGCGGGAAGTGCATCACGAGGTCATTGACCTCGAGCAGTGTCTCCCCAACTCCATTCGCGCCGTTCATCGCCGGCTTTGCCTCGGTCGAGGCCATCTGATCCGCCATTATGATACCTTCTCCCCATTGACGATGTTGAACCAGCAGGCGATCTCATGACCCGGCACGACCTCACGCAGGAGCGGATTCTGTTGGAAACACTGCTCCTCCGCGTAATCGCAGCGCGGCGCGAAGGGACACATATTCGGCAAGTCAATGAGGTCCGGCGGCAGGCCGCGGATCGGCTTCAACTTGCCCTTTTCCTGATCGTCGAGGCGCGGGATCGAGTTCAGCAAGCCGAGCGTGTACGGATGGCGCGGGTTCGCGAATAGCTCGTCCGTGCTTGCGGTCTCCACGATGTGCCCCGCGTACATGACGTTCGTGCGATCCGTCATTCCTGCGACCACACCGAGATCGTGGGTGATCATGATGAGGCCGGTGCCGCGATCCTGCTGAATCTTCTTCAGCAGTTCGAGGATCTGCGCCTGGATCGTCACGTCGAGCGCCGTTGTTGGCTCATCGGCGATGATTAGATCCGGGTTGCAGGAAAGCGCCATCGCGATCATTACGCGCTGGCGCATACCGCCGGAGAACTGATGCGGGTACTGATTGATCCGCTCCTCGGCGTTCGGGATGCCGACCATTTTGAGTAATTCGACCGACCGCTCGCGCGCTTCCGCCTTCGACATGCCGAGGTGGAGGATGACCGCCTCACTGATCTGGCGATTCACGGTGAGCACGGGGTTGAGCGAAGTCATCGGGTCCTGGAAGATCATCGCGATCCGGTTGCCCCGGACATTACGCACTTCCTCATCGCTCATTTCGAGGATGTTGTCGCCCTGGAAGACGATCTTGCCTTCGACGATCTTGCCGGGCGGCGTCGGGATCAGACGCATCAGGGAGAGCGCCGTGATGGACTTACCGCAGCCGGACTCACCGACGATGCCGAGCGTTTCGCCGGGATTGACGTGAAACGAGACACCATCCACGGCCTTGACGACGCCGTCCTGCGTGAAGAACTGCGTCTTGAGATTTGACACGTCGAGGAGCGGACCCTGTCCGTCCCACGACCCCTTC
>JALYXG010000375.1 GCA_030947205.1 Chloroflexota bacterium | reverse complement strand
GCGATCCCGGCGCCGCGCAGCGCCGGGATGCGCGCGTAGGCGTCCTCCAGCGATTCCGCCATGTGTTCCGGCGTGTACGGCAGGATTGCTGGGTGGTCGTTCGGGAGCAACGCTTCCGCATCCACGGATAGCGGCTCGTGCCGGTAGGAGCCGAAGCCGTAGGCATTCCCATATTGGCGGAAATAGAGGTCCTTGTCCTGATGGCGCAAAATCGGGTGGCGCAGGATGTCGCGCTCGCCCACCAATTCCGGCAGCGGGTTCGTGCGCGCGAAGATGTGCTGCATCGGCGTGAGCGGGATCGGCACCCCGGCCATCGTGCCGATCAGCGGTCCCCAGATACCCGCCGCCGACACGACGATCTCCGTCTCGATCCGCCCCTGCGGCGTGACGACCGCCCGCACGCGCCCGTTCTCCACGTCAATCGCGGTAACCGGTGTGTAGTCGTGGAACATCGCGCCCTGCGCCGACGCTTCGGCGGCCAGACCGCTGGCGATGCTCGCCGCATTGACGACGCAGTCGCCGGGCACATATAACGCACCGTACAAGTCGTCCGTGCGGAGAATCGGGATCAGGCGATCCACCTCGTCCGGCCCGATCAGGCGCGCGTCCAGCCCCCACGACATCGCCTGCCCAACACGCCGCTTCAACTCCTCCCACCGCTCCGGCGTCGAGGCGATCTCCATGCTGCCGGTGCGCCAGAAGGCGGGTTCCGGCGTCTTTACTTGACTGTAGAGTTCCGCGCTCCACATCGCCAGTTGCGTGACGCTTTGGGAGACATTGTGCTGGAACATCATCCCCGGTGCATGGGAGGTCGAGCCCCAATTCTGACCAAGCGGACCTTGTTCGAGCACGAAGATGTCGCGCCAGCCCATTCGCGTGAGGGAATAGGCCGTACTGCACCCGACAATCCCCGCGCCGATAATCACCACCCTTGCTCTCGCGTGCGTCTGCATCATGCGCCTCTTGTTGTGTGACCATCCGCGCGTAACCGCCCGCGACACGCCGCCGAACGATGGAGAAGAAAAGGAATGCTACCGCCCCCGCGCTGCTTGTTCAACAGGGAATTTCCAACCCCCGCCGAAAGGCGATACTGCATACGCCCTGCCGCAACGCAATGACGTGCGGCATAGGCCGCACGTCATTGCTCGTAGCAATTTGCCGGGGATGTCGGTCAGCGCTCGCGCTCCGACGTCACAGTCCGCGCTTGCTCGATCAGCCTGCCGATGAAGAAACTGAACCAGAGCAGGCCGATCACGGCGGCAATTCCTACGGACAGCCCGGCGGGGAACCCGGCGCGCACCGCGATGTTGTCGGTGAAGGCCGCGATGATGAGGCAGACTCCCAGCGGTACGGCCACCGCGAGCGGCGACAACCGCACCCGCGCCTTCTTCTCCATCGTCCCGCCTCCCCCGCGCTCCGCGTCGCTCGCATCTCCTCTGTCTATTGTGCTCACTCGTAGCGGAGCGCGTCAATCGGCTTCAGGGCCGCCGCCCGCTGCGCCGGATAGACCCCGAAGAACAGCCCCGTCGCCACCGCGAAACCGACCGCGATGAAGATGGACTGCACCGAGACAATCGTCTGCTGGTAAAACCGCCCCACCAGGTACGATGCCAGCACGCCCAGCACCACGCCGGTGAGTGCGCCGATCATGCTCATCACGACCGATTCGGTGATGAACTGCGTCAGGATGTCGCGCTTCTTCGCCCCGATCGCCTTGCGGATGCCGATCTCGCGCGTCCGCTCGGTGACCGAGACGAGCATGATATTCATGATGCCGATGCCGCCGACGAGGAGCGAGATGGAGGCGATAACGAGCAGGAAGATTTGATAGGTCTTCTGGGTGTCGCGCGCGGCCTGCAACTGGTCCGCCTGGTTCGTCACCTGCCAGTCCGGCTGGCCCGACTTCGTGCGGTGCTGGGCGGTCAGCACATCGTTGGTCTCGCTGATCGCCTTGGCCACCGTGTTTGGACTGGTTGATTTAACGTAGATGGTATCAACGACCTTGCCTGCCCCGACTGGCGCGCCACCCCGCCCACCGGTCAGCTTCGCCATCGCGGTAGTGATCGGGACGTAGATCTGGTTGTCCAGCGAGCCGAAGCCGTTGCCGCCCTTCGGCTCCATCACCCCGAGCACCTTGAAGCTCTGTCCCCGGATACGGATCGTCTGCCCCGTCGGGTCGGTGTCCCCGAAGAGGGAAGTGGCGATATTCGCCCCAAGATCGACGACCGGCTGGTTGCCCGTCACGTCGCTGTCCGCGATGAAGGAACCGGAGGTGGTGGCGTAGGAGTGGACATCGGTGTACTGGGGCCAGACGCCGAGCGCCGGGCCGAAGGCGTTCTTGCCGCCCGCAGTGATCTGCCCACCGGCCCTGACCTCGGGGGAGACGGCGCCGCAGTCCGGGCACTGCGTCGGGTCGGCGAGCGCCTGCGCGTCGGTGAGTGTCAGCGTCTGCGACTGGTTCCCGGTGGCGACGCCGGCGGATGCCTGATTCGCCCCCTGGATCGTGATGAGGTTGGTGCCGTTGCGCTCCAGCGCGGCGAGCGACTTGGCGACGACGCCGTTGCCGTAGGCGAGGAGGGCGATCACCGACGCGACGCCAATAATGATGCCGAGCATCGTTAGGACGGTGCGGGTGACATTGGCGGAGAGGCTGTGGAGGGACGACATGAAACTTTCCGAGAGCGGCACGCCGCCGCCCTTGCCGATCGTCGGCGGCGTGCCGAGCCGGACGATCCGCGCCGTGTCCGCCGCGCGTGCCCGGTTGCCATCGGTGATCGTCGGTTGGGCGACGGGTTGGATCGCTTGTGCCATGCTGTTTCCTCCTTAAACCGCCGCGCGCGCCGTCGGGAACGGGACGAGGACGCGTCGTTCCAGTTCCGCCGCCGCGTTCCGCTGCTTCGTCATCGGTTCGTCCGCGCCGAGGTAGCCGTCGCGGACGCGCAGGATGCGCCGCGTGTACTCCGCGATGTCCGGCTCGTGCGTCACAAACACGACCGTGATACCGAGGTCTTCGTTGAGCCGCTGGAAGATCTCCATCACCTCGACCGAACTGCGCGAGTCGAGCGCGCCGGTCGGCTCGTCCGCGAGAATCAACGAGGGGCGCATGACGAGTGAGCGGGCAATGGAGACGCGCTGCTGCTGCCCGCCGGAGAGTTCGTTCGGTTTGTGGTCCAGTCGGTCGCCGAGGCCAACCGACTCCAACGCGTCTACCGCGCGCTGACGGCGCTCCTCGGGCGGGACGCCCGCGTAGAGCATCGGCAGTTGGACATTGTCGAGTGCGGTGGTGCGCTTGACGAGGTTGTAGGATTGGAAAACGAAGCCGATCTTGCGATTCCTGACGCGTGCCAGTTCGTCCTCGTCGAGCGTCGCGACATCCTGCTCGTCAAGGAGGTACCGGCCATCGGTCGGGGTGTCGAGACAGCCGATCACATTCATCAGCGTGCTCTTGCCCGAACCGGACGGCCCCATGATCGCACAGAATTCGCCGTCCTCGATCGTGAACGAGATGCCCTTGAGAACCGTGAGTTCCATCTGGCCCGTCTGGTACGTCTTCGTGATGTCGTGCAATTCAATCGTCACTGATCTCTCCTACCCCGGTGTCGCTCGTACCGGATGGCGCATCGCTCGCCATCTCCACACGGGAGCATAGCGGTTCGCCCTGAGCGTGGGATGAAGGAGGCGTAAAAAGGCTGCAAAACGCGCCTCAAAAGCGCTTCGCATCTTCACGAAGCGCGCTCGTCGCGCCAGGACGCCTATTGGTGACGGATGGGTGAGACAAGGACGGGAGAACGCGGCTTGGCAATCATCTCTTATCGCGCCGGTGCGGGAGCGAAATCAACCTCCATCGCCGCGTGGTCGCTCAACGTGACGAAGCCAAGCCCGGTGTACGCTTCCGATTTCGCGGTGCGGAACTCGTCGAGATAGCGGCATTCCCGCGCCCCAAGCGTGCGCGATGCGAGCGCATGATCGAGACGAAAGCCATTACCCGATGATGCGTGGCGCCAACTGAACTCCTGCCGCGCGTAGCCGTGCAGTGTGCGATACACGTCGGCGAGGTCGTATGCAGCAAGCCCCGTCAACACCTTTTGCTCGCTCGCGTGCATCGCGGCGTTGGTGACGGCGAATAGTCCGTTCGCGCGCCGGGTTTGCCCGAAGGTAATTACCTCGCCGTCCGCTGTCTCGTGCTGCGGCAGGTTGAAGTCGCCGCACAGTATGCGATGCCCTGCCACCGGGCGTGCGAGGCCCGCGTAGAGTTGTTCCAGTGTTTGGATGCGCACAGCCAAATCCCGGCCTCCATAGGTGACGGGGACGTAGGCTGTATGCAACTCCACCCTACCCCACGCGGTCGCGACGATGACGGAAAGTAGCCGTTCCGGCCACGGTAGGCCGATCAGCGGCGACGCGGCGGTGCATTCCCATTTGCTCGCGATCAGCACGCCGCTCGCGCGCTTGCTGCCGAGCGCGGTGGATACCCCCGCGAAACCGTCCATGACGTGCGCGAACCCCGCCGCGTGCAATGCGCGCCGGTATTCCGAAACGCGGTTGACCCGCACTTCCTGGAGCGCGACGATGTCCGGCGCACGGTCGGCGAGCGCTGCCACCTGGTGGGGGATTCGCGCTTGCCCCGCGCGGGAAACATTCCAGGAGATCAGCCGCATTGTCGCCCGTTGCTCCTTTCCAGGGGGGCATCGTACCCGACGCACGAAACAATGCGATACACTCACACACGGATGATGGACGCGCAACGAGTAAAGGAGCAACCGATGGCCGAGTGGTCCGATCACGATGCCGCGATCAATGGGCTGACGATCCATTATTACCGGATGGGAGCGCGCAACAAACCGCCCGTGCTCCTGCTGCATGGGTACTCGGACAGCGGTCTGGCGTGGACGCGCCTCGCCCACGATCTCGCGCCGGAGTACGATCTCATTATGCCCGATGCCGTCAGCCACGGACGTTCCAGCGGCCCTGGCCCGGATGGCTTCCGGTCGCGCGCCGTTTCGGACGTAGTCACGCTAATAGAGATGCTCGGGTTGGAGCGGCCCGCGCTCGTCGGCCATTCGATGGGCGCGCGTACCGCCGCCGGTGTCGCGGCGGAAGTGGGCGACCACGTCCGCTGCGCCGTGCTGGAAGACCCGCCGTGGCGTGATACGTCGTCCGAACCGAGCCGGGTGAGTGCGGGCGACACCGGGCGACCGAGCCAGTCGCCGATTGGCACTCCTCGCTGGTTGGAATGGCTCGCCGACTGGAAGGCGCTCACGCCCGACGAGCGTGCCGCGCGAGTGGCCGAGGAGCGTCCGACGTGGGCCGACGAGGACCGCCTACCCTGGGCGGAGAGCAAAGCGCAATTCAATCTCGACGCCCTCAACGACCCAATGGCCAGCACGCCCACGCCATGGCGGGAGATTGTCCGCACAATCATCTGCCCCGTCCTGCTCATCACCGCCGACCCGGAACGCGGCGGCATCGTCACGCCCGATGTGGCGCACGAAGCGGCGGCCCTCTGGCGCACGGGCCGCGTCGTCCAGATCGCCAATGCGGGCCACAACATCCGTCGCGACCAGTACGAGCCATTCCGCACGGCGGTCACCGCCTTTCTCCGGGAGAATGTCTGAGAGGCGAAACGGGAAACCGGGGAGAGATGAGGATGCCCGTGTCGCGGACGATTACGACGATTGATGCCCATGCGGCAGGGGAGCCGCTCAGGATCGTCACGGCGGGGTTGCCACCGCTACCGGGCGCGACGATCCTCGCGCGGCGGCGGGCGATGCTTGCGCACCACGACGACCTCCGTCGCATCCTGATGTGGGAGCCGCGCGGCCACGCCGATATGTACGGCTGCATCCTCACGCCGCCCGTCACGCCGGAGGCGGCATACGGCGTGTTGTTTATGCACAACGAAGGCTACAGCACGATGTGCGGCCACGGCATTATCGCCCTGACGACCGCGCTCCTCGAAATGGGCCAATTGCCGCGCACCGGGCCGGTTACCACCGTCGGTTACGACACGCCCGCCGGATTCATCCTCGCCCGTGCCGAGATCGCGGGTGATCGCGTGCGGCGCGTCACCTTCCGCAACGTCCCGTCGTTCGTCCACACGGCCGGGTTGCAGATTGTCGTGGATGGGAAAACCATCAGCGTGGATGTCGTCTTCGGTGGGGCGTTCTACGCGCTCGTCGCGGCGACTGCGCTCGATGCCGATCTCGCCGTGCGCCCGGAGCGCGTCACTGAATTGATCGCGCGCGGGATGGCAGTCAAACACGCGGTCGAGGCGGTGGCGGCGATCGCGCACCCCATGGAGCCGGAACTACGCGGCATCTACGGCACGATCATCACCGGCCCCGCCGAGCATGAGGGCGCGCGACACCGCAATGTCACCGTCTTCGCCGAGGGCGAGGTGGATCGCTCGCCGTGCGGCACCGGCACCGCCGCGACGACCGCCGCCTTTGTTTCCCGTGGAACGCTCGCGCTCGGCGAGGAGTGGGTGAACGAGAGCATCATCGGCACGCGCTTCACCGGG
>JALYXG010000372.1 GCA_030947205.1 Chloroflexota bacterium | reverse complement strand
CCCGTATCTCTTGGGATATGTAGTGGCGGGTCGCCGCTCGCCTATCGGTCGTGCTGCTGTTTCCAGATTTCCACGCCCTGCTCGGTCAGGCGAACGTCAATCATGCCGTCGCGGTCCACATCCTCGGCGAGGTTACCTTTTTCCAGCGCCTCGATGGCAGCGATCAGGTCCGTGTCGTTCATGCCGAGTGCGTTGGCGATCTCGTTCGCGTCCACGAACGGCCGATCCGGCGTCGCAGCGCGGCGACCGAGTTCCGCGAAGAAGTCCGTGGTCACACTCATCTTGCTGTTTCCCTTTCCCGAATGAATAGCACGAGCGCGGAAAGTCCGTCGCAAGGTGCGTGCAACGCGATGCCGCCGGGAGAATAACCCGGCGAAAATGGCAACATACTCAGCCCCAGTCCTATCCGTTGAGGTGCAGGAGGAAAATCGCGGAAAGGCTGATCGTCATCAGCAGCAGGAGGGAGCCGATGACGACGAGTGCGACACGAGGCCCGACGGTTCGCACCGAACGAACATTGACACCAAGACCGAGGCCCGCCATCGCGAGGATCGTCAGGATACGGCTGAGGTCCTTCGCGTGCGCACTCAATGAGGTGTTGACGACGCCAACGGTCCGCAGGATAGACATCAGGAGAAATCCGCTCACGAACCACGGGATCACCTTCGAGAAGGTCAGCCTGGTGCTTTCCCCTTCCTCGTTGCGGTAAAGATAGGCAAAGGTCGCGACAATCGGGCCGAGCAAGAGCACGCGCGTCAGTTTGACGAGCGAGGCGATGGCGGCGGAGATTGGGCTGACCGGCACCGTCGCCGCGAGTACCTGCGGCACCGCGTAGACGCTCATCCCCGCGTAGATGCCGTATTGGTAGAAATTGAGACCGAACAGGTGGCGCAAGGCCGGCAGAATGAGCACGACGCCGATGCCCAACACGGCGGTGAGCGCGATGGAACTCGCCACATCCTGCTTCTTCGCACGGATCGCGGGCGCGACAGCGGCAATCGCCGAGTTGCCGCAGACCGCATTCCCGACCGCGACGAGGATCGCGAGTTTCGCATCGAGTCCGAGCGCTTTGCCGAGGAAAATGCCGGTGCAGATCGCCAGCGGCACGGCGACCAGGACGCAGAGGAAGAGTTGCAGCCCCGCATCAACGATCGTGCGCAGATTGAGCGTCGCGCCGAGGATGACAATAGCGAACTCCAGCACCTGCTTGGCGGCATAGGCGATGCCCGGTTCGAGCGTCGTGGGCACTTTGGCGAAGGTGCGGATGAGCATCCCGAGGACGAGCGCGAGGACGAGGGGCTCGATCACCTCGAAACTGAAGATGCCTTTCTCGATCACCGCGAGGATCAGGGCAATAATCCCAACCCCCACCGTAAATAGCAGCCCCGGCACGAGGGAGCGATAGGGGCGCTTGAGCCACGCCGGTGCCCAGCCCCACTGCGTCGCGGACGTCGCCCGCACTGTCGTTTCCGCCACTCGCCCCTCCAATAGATGTAAACGAACCATTATGACGTCAGCGTATCGCGCTACAGCGCGCCACGCAAGCAGCGTCCGCGCCGTCACTCGGTGGCGTGTGACAGGGGTAGGATCATGGCTGCTTGCCGAGATAGTCAGTGATCGCGGCGAGGCACGCCGCATGTTGTTCAAGGAAGAAATGATGGCCACCCTCGTATAACACGGCGATGTGTTGACGGCTGCGGAGCGCGTCCCTATGATCGCCCCATGTTCGTCTATGTCGGCTGCTATACCACCCCGGACCGCGCGGGCGCGGGCGCGGGGATTACTGTGTACCGGATGGATAGCGATTCCGGTGCGTGGGTGCATGTCCAACTGCTCGCGGGAGTCGCAAATCCCTCGTTCCTGGCACTCGATCCGACGCGGCGATTCCTGTACTGCGTGCATGGCGGCAATGATTTCAGCGCGGCGAGCGCCTTCGCCATCGAGCGCGGAACCGGGCGACTGACCATGCTGAACACGCAGCAGTCGGGCGGTCGCAACCCGGTGTCGGCGGATGTCCATCCGACCGGGCGCGCCCTCGTTGTCGCCAGCTACATGGACGGCGTCGTTGCGACCCTGCCGATCAACGCGGACGGGACACTCGCGCCGCCGAACACCGTCCTGTCGCAAACGGGCGACCCCGGCCCGGACACAGTGGAACAGGCAAGCCCGCACCCCCATCACAGCCCGTTCGATCCCGCCGGACGGTTCGTGGCAGTGCCCGATAAGGGATTGGATCGGACATTTGTGTATCGGTTCGATAGCGAGCGCGGCGCGATCGTGCCGAACGACCCGCCGTTCGTGCAGGCGCAGGCCGGGGCGGGGCCGCGCCACATCGTCTTCCACCCCGATTTGCCGTACGCCTACGTCATCAACGAACTCGATTCGACGATCACAACCTATGGCTACGATGCGAAACGCGGTCTGCTCGACGCGCGGCAACGCAGTACCACACTGCCGCCTGACTACACAGGCCGGAGCACGGGCGCCGAGATCGCTATCGCGCCGTCCGGCCGGTTCCTTTACGCCTCGAATCGCGGGCACGACAGCATCACGATCTTCGCCATTGATGAGGAAACCGGCTCACTGACAGTCGTCGGCTGGGAACCGGCGCGGGGCACGATGCCGCGCTTTTTCGCCCTCGACCCGTCGGGGCAATTCCTCTTCGTCGCCAATCAGGGCAGCGACACCATCGTCGCCTTCCGCGTTGACCCGGCGACAGGTGGCCTCGCACCAACCGGCGATGTCGTACGTACCGGCAGCCCCGTCTGCATTGTCTTCGCCGAAGTGTAAGTGCGCCCGTATCTCGTGTAGGAGCCGATAACCGCCTTCGAGACATGACTGACCGATGCCTGGAACACTCAGTGGAGACCCCATTTATTGTTATACTGGCGGCGACACCCATTGGTATCGGTCGCATTTCACGATGAGGAGGCCCGTATGTACCCACGTCGAATCGGACTATCGCTGCATCGCCACTTGATAGGCCGGATGGCATGCCTTGCCGCCATCGCGTTACTCCTCGTGTTCACGACCGCCGTCAGCGCGGCTACACCCGAGGCTTCCGGCGTTACCGCCACGATCACGACAGGCTCAGTCCCCGCCTCCAATTACGGTTATTTCCCCGGCTATCTCCCCTATTCCTATACACCCGGCTACACCGACGGCGTCACCTGCAGTGGTCTATACGGCTGCCCATTCGCTGCACCGCCCTTCGGCTACGGCACGACCTACGTGCGGGGCAACCTGTACTGTGGCCTGTATACCTGCGGAGTGGTGCAGACGATCCAGCGATAGCAGGCTGATCGCGTGGGGGTTATCTATCGCCGCTGCCGACGAAGAAGAGAGGACGTACGGCAGTTGGGGGATTTTCTCGGTGGCGGCGGGCTTATGAACCGTAACTGGCTGGATCGGTCATCCGGGGACGCAGGCTGGAAATCTGCCCAGAGGGCGCCCGGCTACCGGTAGCACAGGCTTTCCAGCCTGTGAGCCTCTTGCCGAATCAAGGTTTTAAGGTTCATCAGCCCGCCGCCACTAGGTTTCTCTCGCGAACTGCGTCGCTCCCAATCCTGACATTCCCGAAGGAAATCAGGCTTCATGTGACAACATAGCCATCTATGCCTACTTCGCATTCTTTTATCTTTAATTTTTACATCTTCATCGTAGTATGTATCCTATCGTCGGTTTGTCGCAGGCATGATAGATGCTGCGGCACGCACCGCGAACCATGCGCCGCGAAGAGGATAGTCAAATGGCGTTGCGTCTCCGACCCC
>JALYXG010000336.1 GCA_030947205.1 Chloroflexota bacterium | reverse complement strand
GCCTTGCCGAAGTCCGCGCTCTCCATGTAGGTGACGAAGAAGTCGCCGTTCGGCGTCTCCTGCAGGAACCAGAGCTCCTTGGTGATGCCGATTACCCGCTCCGAGGCGGCATACTCCGCCATGCGCGGCCCGGCGAGGTCGCGCTGGAAGGCGCGGGCCGCCGCCACCTTGCCGGGGAGGATGGGTAGCGCGAAACCGATATGATCCATGGGTCGCCTCCGTCGCTTGGGCCGCACGCGCGGCGTCGTGTCTCCATGCTAGGGGGCGACGGGGCGCGCGTCATCGCACAACCCGCCGATTTCTGGGGCGATGGATCGCGGGCGGTTCGATAGGCGGAATGGCCGATTAGTGCGCCGGGGTGGGCTATGCGAGGCCGTGGCGGAGGGCGAAGGCGGCGGCGGCGGCGCGGTTGTTGCAGTCGGTCTTGGCGAAGATGTGGCGCAGATGGGCGCGCACGGTGTGCTCGCTCAGCGAGAGCGCGGCGGCGATCGCGCGGTTCGTCATCCCGGCGGCGAGATGGCACAGAACCTCGACCTCGCGCGCCGAGAGGCCGGCCGGGTAGGCGAGGGCGGGTGCTGCCCGATCCTGGAGTGTCGCCAGCAGATTCTCGACGTGCGCCAAGGCCGGCCGGGCGCCGAGCGAGGCGCAGATCGTCCGCGCCTCGATGCAAAGGGTGCGGGCGGCATCCATGTCGCCCGTCGCCGCGCGCAAGGTGGCCAATGCGAGCAGCGTCAGGGCGCGCTCGTACGGCGCGGCGCACGCCTCGGCGAGGGAGAGCGCGGCGTGCAAGTGCGCACCGGCCTCCTGGTATCGCCCCATGTCCGTATCGAGCTCGCCGAGGAGACGGTGGGCGGCGAGCAGGGCGAGCGGCTGGCGCGGGTCGGAGGCGTGGGCGAGGGCGCGCTCGGCGCGGCGATACGCTCCGGCCGTGTCGCCGATTTGCCGATCGTAGCGCGCCCACAGCAGCGCGCCCTCGGCCCGATTGAGCGTCGCGCCCGACCAATCCAGCCAGCGATCGTGCGCCTCGAGCCACAGGCGCGCCGTCTCCAGATCGCCGGCGTCGAGCGTGAGCGCCGCCGCCAGCCGCTGCATCTGCTGCGCAACGAAGAAGAGCGCGCCGCCCGGCTCTGTCGCCGGTCCCTGGGGCAATATCTCCCCTACATAGCGCTCCGCGACGGCTGTCTCTCCGCGCTCGCGGGCGAAGGGAGCCAGGACGTTAACGATGAGCGCCTCGAAACTGCTGTTGCTCGTATCCAGGGCGGGGCCCATGGCGGCGATCTCATCCCAACGTCCCGTGACGAAGAGCAGCGGCAGTCGGCCCATGGCGGCGGGCTGGACCTGCTTCTCGGCGTCGCGCGCTCGCTCCCATGCCCGCACTCCCTGCTCCGCGATGCGCTCCAGGGTCGCACCGTCGGTCGAGAAGTACGTCAGCCCCACGACCGTCAAGGCGAAGGTGCAGTCGATCGCGAGCTGGCGGAAGCCATGGATCGCGCGATCCATGGCCGTAGCCCCCTCGAAGGCCGCGAGCGCCCGGGCGGGTCGTCCGTCGGCGGCGTGGGCGTACATCGCGCCCAGGAAGGAGACGCCGGTCGAGACGCCGTCCGATACGGCATCCCCGGCGAGCGCCAGCGCCTCGCCGAAGCGCCCGACGAGCGCGAGGTAGAGGACGAGCCCGGCTTTTGCCTGGTCGAGCGTCGTCCCCGTCGTGTCCATCACAGGCGCGGCATCCACCGGTAGCAGGCGCGCCAGTGCAGCGACCCCCACCTCCATCTCCGCGATCCCGCGTCGTAGATCGGGACCGTAGACGCGCGTGTGGCCGAGGTGGAAACGACACGCCGCCGCCAGCGCAGGGTTGTCTCCACGAGCGGCCATCGCCGCCGCCTGCTCGTGGAGGGCGACACCGCGCTCGCGGTCGATGAAGCGAAGGGCGAGGCCGAGGCGCACGAGCAGCCAGATGCGCTCCTCGCCGTCGCCCGGCCCTGCCGCGTCCGCGAGGACGACGGCGCGGTCCAATCGGTCGACGGAGGTGCCATAGGCGTAGGACCGGCGGGCCCGTTCGCCCGCCTGCATGAGCCAACCGATCGCGCGCACATCCCCGGCCCACTCGAAGTGGTAGGCCACCGCGTCCGGGTCGGCGGCGGGGACGGCGGCGAGTACCTCGGCCACCCGCCGATGGAGGGCGCGACGGCGCGGCGGGGAGATGCCCTCGTAGACGCACTCCCGGATCAGCGCGTGCATGAAGCGCGCCCGCGCCCCGTCGCCGTCCATCTCGACGAGGCCGGTCGCGCTCGCCGCCTCCGCTGCAGCGATAACCGCATCCTCCCCCAACCCCGCCGCCGCTGCCCATAATCGCAGCGCCGTCTCCTGCCCGACCACCGCCGCCACACCCAGCAGATCGCGTGTCCCCTCGTCGAGCCGCGCCAGCCGCGTCTCGATCACCTGCATCAGCGAGACCGGGACGCCGAGGTTGCCGACATTGCCGAGCTGCCATCCCCGCCCGTCGCGCCGGAGGATGTCACGCTCCTCGAGGGCGCGCAGCAACTGCGCGACGAAGAGCGGATTGCCCTCGGAGCGTTGATCGAGGTAGACAACCAGCCGCTCGGCATCCCCATCGGCGAGCGGATAGCGGGCGCGCACGAGCGCAGCGATCGCTTCGCCGTTCAGGGGGCGCGGAGACAGGCGGGTGACGGGGGATTCGCGCTCGAGCAGGGGGAGGAGCGCATACAGGGGATGGCGGCGGGTCAGCTCGTCGGCACGATAGGTGGCGAGCACAAGCACCGGCCACGCCGACAGGGCCCGGGCGAGGACGCGCAGCAGATCGAGACTGGCGTCGTCCGCCCAGTGGAGGTCCTCGAGGAGGAGGAGGAGCGGGCGTCGGGATGCCACGGCGCGGAAGAACCCGAGGATCTGTTCGTAGAGTGCCGCCCGGCTCGCGGCATCGCCCGTGCCCCGCCACTGGGAGAAGGGTGCAGGTGGCAGGCCGTCCGCCGGTTGATAGCCGCGCAGGAGCTCGAGGAAGGGGCCGTAGGGCGGCGTCTCCGAACGGTCGTAGCAGCGCCCGATGAGCACCAGCGCGCCCCGCTTCTCCGCCTCGCGGCACAGCGACTCGGCGAGCGCGGTCTTGCCGATGCCCGCCTCGCCGCCGATCAGCGCGAGGCCGCCCCGCCCGGCGATGGCGGCGGCGAGAAGATCGCGCAGGAGCGTCAGTTCCCGATCCCGCCCGACGAGGGGCGGTGCGGTGAATACAGCCATCGAGCACCTCACGCGGGGCGGCGGTGATGCGATGAGGAGAGTATAGCCGAAATGCCGCGCCACTCACGTGCTCGGATCACGTGCGCCCGGATTTTTCACCGCTCTCGAGCATTTATGGAACGGGTTCCGACCGCTTGTAGCGCCTGCTCGGGTCCATGTTGATGACGTGATATGACTCGGCGAAGGGGAGGCCGTGCGACCGGCCCTCGTCCGCCGCGCGGAGGCGGAGCATCGTCGCGACGCGCTCGCCGTCGCCAACCTGGCTATCGTGCATCCGCATCGCCTCGATCTTTTGGTCGAGTACGCTGCTGATGTCAATCCAGCGGTTCGGCTTGTTGGTACTGGCGAGATAGACTTCCGTGACGTTGTGCGGCTCCAATCCTTCCGCGATCAGTTCGGGGAAGGTCAGGCGGTCGCGCGCGGAGGGGAAAATCGCCGCCAGCGCCGCTTCGCCGGAGGCGCGATGGTCCGGGTGCTGGATGTACCAATCCTCGAAGTAGTGGACTTCGGGGTCGAAGCAGACGACGATCTCCGGCTTGTACCGGCGGATGATCCGCGTGAAATCGCGGCGGAGGGCGAGCGTTGGTTCGAGCATCGCGTCTTCGTAGGTAAGGAAGACGACCTCGTTGCAGCCGAGATGGCGCGCGGCGGCCCGCTGCTCCTCCTGCCGCTGCACGACGAGCCGCTCCCCGGTCATCGTCGCGTCGCTCGTTCCTTTGCTCCCGTCAGTGCAGAACGCATAGACCAGTTCCCGACCCGCCTGCGCCCACAACGCCAGCGCGCCGCCGCAGACGAACTCCGTGTCGTCCGGGTGCGCGAAGAGCGCCAGCACCGGCCCGCCGCCCGTGACGCCGTAGTGGGTTTCCATCGTGGCTGCTCCTCTCTTCTCTCGGTAGCGTAGGTTTTCAGCCTGCGTCCCTCTGGCGGACGAGACAGGGACGCAGGCTGAAAGCCTACGCTACTGGTTCCCTACCGTCGCGCGGAGGCCGACGAGGTGTTCGTGCGGATGCGCGATGATCGGATTCTCGATAATCTGCTCCGTCGTGCGCGCTGCGTCGCCCAAGACCGGCACGACCGCGACGCGGTCCAATTGCTCATCTGACACGTCGCGGATGGCGCTGGCAAGGTTGCCGCCATTGCGTTGGAGCGAAGCAATCGTTTCGCCGCGATCCGCATGTGCGTACTTCTCGGCGGAGATCGCGTTGCCCTGGTGGATCACCGACCAATCGCCGTACATTGCCGGGACCGGCTCGCCCGTCGCGACGGCCTGTACGAGCCGCATATGGGCGATATACGCGCCGCCGACGTGCCGGACGACCGCCGCCACCGTCCGCCCGTCGTCCACACATGGCGCGGTCCAGAGGTCCGCAGGGCATGATTTGGCGAAGGCGATCACCTCATCATTCGCCCGTTCCAGTTCCGTCGCCAAACGTTCCGCTCGGTCGCTCATCGCCGCTCCCTTTCCTTCACGAACGCCCGCGCCACGAGCATATAAAAACAGCATGGACAACGTGCGGCGAGTATAACAGGCGATGATGCCAACCCGGCGATGTCCCTATCGAATGCTTGACATGACAGAACGAACGTTCTATACCATAACAAGGAGCAAGGCGAACGTTGTGACGATGCGACAAGGAGGAATCATGCTCGGCAAAGAGATGCTCGGGACGATGTTCGACTACAACGCGGCGATGAACGTGCGCCTGCTCGATTTCGCCGCGAAGGTGCCGGACGAGCAGTTGGACACACCCTCCAACTATAGTGTCGGCAGTTTGCGACAGACGCTCTGGCATACGGTGGTTGTCGAGGCAGGGTGGGGAATGTTCTGCCGGGGCATCGCGGTTGATCGCACGCAACCGCCGCCAGTCGCGCCGACCGCCACGATTGCGGACCTGCGCGCCTTCCACGCCGAGGAAAGCGAGCAGATGCGCGCCTTCCTCGGCGAACTGAGCGACGACGACTTCACGGCAACCCTGATGCGGAAATACCCGGACGGGTCAGAACGCTCCTTTATCCGCTGGCAGGTCCTCACCCACATCCTCTACCACAGCGCGCAGCACCGCAGCGAAATCGCGGAGATGCTGACGCGCTACGGCCAGTCGCCGGGCGATCTCGATTTCATCTTCTATATGCGCTCAGGCGGGACGATGACCGACTGACCGTACGGTTCAACCATCCCCGCCCTAAATGAGGTGCAACTCCGTTTGCCGACCAGACAGCCAGGAGACGGCGCCGCCAGAGAGTACGGCGTCTTCTTCGAGGGCGATGCGGACTTCCTGCCCGCCCCACTCCGGCACCGGGTGGCGGACATTCAATTCGATGGAGTAGCAGGTGCGGTCGTAGAGCGGGTAATCCCCATTGCCCGGCACGCCATCCTGCCGATCCCAGAGGCCGATTGTCGGCCCGGCGGCGTGGCCGTGGTAGCCGAGCGGGTGGGTATAGATGCTCGGCGTCAGCCCGGCGTCGCGCGCGTCCGCGAGGGCTTCGCGCAGCACGGTATTCCCCGAATGCCCGGCGACCATCGCCCCGCGCAGGATGTCCTGCAAGCGGTTGCCCGCCGCCAGCGCCGCGACGAGGCCCGCCGGGGCGTCGGTCTCGCCCGGCTTGCGGATATAGGCGTGCTGCTGGTGGTCGGTCGCCAGCCCAAGGTAATAAAAGCCCATGTCGCAATGCAACAAGTCGCCGTGCTGGATCAGCGTGCGTCGGTCGTCGGTACGCTGGATGGCGTCCCACGCCTCGCCGGGCGATTGGACGGTGATCGTCGGCTGGAACCATGCCTGCAAGCCGGCGTCGAGCATCGTCTGGCGCATCCACCAGACGACATCGTCGGTCGTCGTCGCGCCGGGCTGGATCGTGCGCGGCGAGAACGCCTCGGCGATGATCGCGTGCCCGAGCGCGATGATGCTCGGATAAACTTCCAGCTCGGCGGGGATGCGCCGCTCCAGCCAGCCGACACAGAGCCGTTCCGCGCTCGCCGTGCGGGCCATCAACTCCTCACCGAGCGCGGCGGCGATGCGCGTGTACTCCTGGTGCGTCAGGCCGTCGCCGAAGGCAAAAGTCGTCGAGATGTCGAGGCCGATGCGCTTCGGGTCGCGCTCGCGGACGACGCGGGCGAGGCAGGCGTCCTGCTCCTCCGCCTCCGGGTCCCAGCCCTTCGTGTAGAACTCTCCGAAGCCGTAGCGGTCGAGCGTCAGACGCTCCACGCTGCCGTCGGGGCGGCGCGAGAAGACGAGGATCGTGCGACGGCGCGCGGCCATGCTCGGCTCCGGCAGCATCGTCATGATCACCGGGTCCTCGTTGTACTCGCGGGCGGCGATGATCCACATATCGAACCCTTCCCGCGCCATCAGGGCGGGCAGGATCGTGTCGAGCCGCTGTGTGAGCCAGTCATTGCGCACGGTCGCCCGCGCGCGCAGCGGCAGGACGCGCTCGCGCAGGGCGGTCACAAACGCAGTACGGCTGTCGGTTGCTCCGTTGTCGGTCATCGTCGCGCCTCCATTTCGTCGGGATGCGGGTTATCGGTGGGCATCATACCGCCAGGAACGCCGCGCATTCCTCCATGAACTGCTCCGCGAGGATGACGGTGTAGTGGTTCGTGTCGGCGACTTCAATCAGCCGACTCTGGGGGATGACACGCAGCATCCGCTCCGCCTCCGTGCGCGGCAGGAGCAGTCCGCGATCCGGTGCGAGCATACCGACCGTTGCGCGCACGATCAGCGTCGGCGCCTTCACCATCTCCGGGAGCGTCGCCAGATTGAGTACGCCGTTCATCGCCACTTCCTCGGCAATGGCGGCGCGCGGCACGCGGCAGAGTACCGTGCCGTCCGCGCGGGTCTCGGCATCGTAGCGGTAATAGTCGCGCCAAAACTCCGCGTGCGGCGTCATCCACGGCGCGTACATCGCTTCCCAGTATGCATCGAACGACGGATAGGGTGTGCCGAGGCGCGCCAATGCCTTGCCTATCGCCTTGCCGGTGTCCGGCGGCAGGTTGCCGCCCGCGTCCACGAGCGCCAGTTTGCCGAGGCGCTGCGGGTGGATCGCGGCGAACAGGAGGCCGATCATCGCGCCGAGCGAATGGCCGACGTAGTTGGCTGCGGGGAGGTTGAAGTGATCGGCGAGGGCGAGTAGATCATTGATGTGGTACGGGAGGCCATAGCCGTGCGGCGGCTTCTCGCTCATCCCGCGGCCGCGCAGATCCGGCGCAATTGCGTACCAACCCCGCGCCGCGAGTTGCGGCCCGAACACCGCCCAGACTCGCGAACTGGCGGTAATCCCATGCACCAGCATCACCGCCCGCTCCGGCCCGGTGAATTCGCCCCAGGTCGCAACGCGCAGCGTGATGCCGTTTATCGCGATGTCATGCGTTGTGGCGATTGATGCGCTCATGGTCAGGCTTCCTTTCTGTATCGCGGGGCGCGGAAGCGCTGCGCCAGCACCGTCCCGGCGATGCCGCGTGGGAAGAAAAGGACGAGCAGGACGAAGATGATGCCGAGGATGAAAAGCGGGTCGGCCAGCGGGCGACTGAGGATGCCGGGCAACGCGCTCACCGTGTCGGACGCCGCCCAGGTCGTCAGGCGGACATTGAGGTAATGGTAGAGCATCGCGCCCGCCACCGGCCCCCAGAGCGCGCCGCTGCCGCCGATAATCACCATCAGCAGGAGCGCGACCGTGAAATCGGAGCGCACCGAGGCGGGCGTCGCGCCGCTCGACAGAAAAAGATACAGGACGCCCGCCACCGCCGCGATCACGGACGAGATGACGAAGGCAACCAGTTTATAGGTGTACGGGCGCAGCCCGACCATCTCCACGCGCCGCTCATTCTCGCGGATACCCTCCCAGATGTGGCCCGTCGGCGAGGTAATCATCCGGAGCGCGAGCAGGTAGACGACGATCAGGCCGCCCAATGTCAGCCAATACAGATTGCCGGTGTGGACGACGCCGACCATCCACGTCGGCAGGTTCTTCGTTGGCAGGCTCAACCCTTCCTCGCCGCCCGTCAGCCGACCCGGATTCTTGCCGACGACAACCGCGCCCGCCTGGGCGAAGGCGAGCGTCACCATCGCGAAATACACGCCCTGCGTCCGCAGCGCGAGCGCGCCGATTGCCACGGCGAGCAGGAGCGTCGCGGCGAGCGTGAAGAGCAGCGCCGGGCCGAGTGACCACTGCCAGCGGCGCAGCGCGATCACCGGCAGATAAACGCCCGCGCCAAAAAAGAGCGCGTGCCCGAAGGACAGGATACCGGTATAGCCGAACAACAGGTTGTACGAGAGCGCGGCGATACCGAACGCGAAGCCGACGGCGAGCAGTTGCAGGTTCCCTGCCCGGTTGAGCGGGCCGTCGAAGAGCACGGGAATATGCACCGCCACTTTCGGCACGACCAGCAGCACAACGAGGATGATGACCGGCCAGAAAGGTCGCACGCGCCGCATCATCGCCGCGCCCCCAGCAGGCCGCCCGGCCGGACAAGCAGCACGACTGCGAGCAAAATGACGACGACGAAATCGCCCAACCACGCCGCCGCGTAGTAATTCGCGTATTGCTGCGACAAGCCGATAATCACTGCCGCCAGCGCGCTCCCGCTAATCGAGCCAAGTCCGCCGATCACGACGACGATAAAGGCGAAGATGAGGTTGACGGTGCCGATGCTCGGATCAATGGACTTGAAGTACGCCCCGCCGAAGACGCCGCCAAGACCCGCCAGCGCGCCGCCGAGCGCGAAGACGAGCGTGAAGGCGCGGTTGACATCAATACCGAGCGCCTGCACCATCTCGCGATTCTCCGCGCCCGCCCGGACGATCAGCCCGTAGCGCGTGTACCGCAGGAAAAGCAGCATCAGCCCCAATACCATTGCCGCGACAGCGATTAGCACGAGCCGGTTCGCCGGCACGCGTGCCCCGGCGATGGTCAGGGTTGCCGCCATCCAGCGCGGCTGCGGGAAAATCTTCGCGTCGTGCTTCCAGATCACTGCCGTCAGTTCGGTCAGTGCCAGCCCCGCGCCGAGCGTGACGAGCACCTGGTAGATCGTGCGTTTGTAGAGCGGCCGCAGCAACACGACCTCCGTTCCCGTTGCCAGCGCCGCCCCCGCGACGACCGCCGCGACAATCGCGAGCAGGAAGATGCCCGTGGACGCATTGCCGCCCGCCGGTGTCTTCATCGAAATCACCCACCACGCGGCGTACGCGCCCCACGTAAAAAACGCCCCGTGCGCGAAGTTCAGCACATCCATCAGCCCGAAGATCAGCGACAGCCCGGAGGCGAGCAGAAAGTACATCGCCGCCAGCGCCAGCCCCGTCAAGGTAATAAAAATCAGCGTACTCATGGTTCTCCAGAGTAGTCAGAAGTCAGTAGTCGGTAGTCAGAACGGGGTAGGGGCGATTCGTGAATCGCCCCATCGGCATCAAGAGAAGGAAATCAGGGAGACACGGGAACACGCATCGGGGATGCTGATGGTGGCGACGCATCCGCCATTGACCACGGAGCGTTCCGCTGACCAGTATCCTCGACCTCGTGCCCGCTTTGCAAACCCTGCTGACGACGACCGCCGATCAGGCCGGACGTGCCTCCGACGCTGACCGCGCAGCAGGCGTACTGGCTGACCCGCGTGCAGATCGGCACGGTCGTCCTGGATGGCGCGGGGCAGCGACTCGATCTCGCCGCCCTGCTGCGGCAGGGGTGCAAACACACGCTGGACAGGCCGATCCTGCTCGGTCTGCGCGAACGGCTACCGTGTCGGTTGCTCGCCGAGCGGGTGCCCAAGGCGGTGGCGGACGAGCGGCGGCAACGGCTGCGCGACGACGCCCGGCGGCGCGGCCAGACCGTGAGCAGAGGAGGCTGACGCTGGCGGACTGGACGATTCAGGCGACGAACGTGCCCGCCGAGCAGTTGACGGTCACCGAGGCACTGGGCGTGGCGCGGGTCCGCTGGCAGATCGAGCGCTTGTTCAAACGGTGGAAGCGCGATGGAAAGATTGACGAATGGCGCAGTGCGAAACCGTGGCGGATTCTCACGGAAATCTATGCGAAACTGCTGGCGATGGTCACCCAGCATTGGATTCTGGTGGTGACGCGTTCGCACGCTCCTGAGCGGAGCATGGTCAAGGGAGCGCAGACGGTGCGGGCGCACGCCTGCGCTCGCGCCTGCACGCAGATGGCATCACGACCCGTCTACCGCGAAAGAGTATAAAAGCATGACAGTTGTCTGCGCGATGCCCGGCAATGTTCCTCCTCCGTCGTGGCTCGCGTTCGTTGTTGGGGGCGCAATGATTGGCTATTGCTTCTACGAAACACGAAGAGTGCGACGCGACAACGAGCGAGTCGGTGGTGATCTTTTTCGCACCTTCCTCATCTTTCTCGTGGGGATAGTGATCGTCGCGTATGGAATAACCCTATCGCTTCACGGTTGACTCCGTGTGCTGATAGTCATTCGCGGTCGGCAGATCGTGTTGCCACCTACGTAGGGGCGATTCGCGAATCGCCCTACCAACGAATGCTCTTTCTCTCGTCACGCATTGCTCATCGTTCATCACTTCCGAAGTAGTCGCGCAATCGTTCGATAGCGATGCGGGCGCAGCGGTGGAACATGCCGACGGTGTCGCCCGCGATGTGTGGGGTGAGGAAGGCGTTCGGGAGCGACCGGAGCGGGTCGTCGAGCGGGAGCGGTTCGGTGTCGAAGACATCGAGGAAGGCATGGAAGCGATTCTTGCGCAGTTCCGCCACGAGCGCGGGCGTATCGAGCAGGGCGGAGCGCGCGGAGTTGATGAAGACCGCGCCGTCCTTGAGCAGTGCAAATTCCCGCGCGCCGAGCATGCCACGCGTCGCGTCCGAAACCGCCATGTGAAGCGAGATGACATCCGCCGTCGCGAGCAGTTCGTCCAGCGCGACGCGCCGGATACCGAGGGCGCGGGCATCGTCGTCCGACAGGAATGGGTCGTAGGCGATCAGCGTCGCACCGAAGGCGTTGAACCGTGCCGCCGCGACCTGCCCGACCCGACCCGCGCCGATCAGCCCGACGACGCTCTCGCAGAGCAACCCCGCGTCGCGCCGCCCCGGTTCCGCCCAAAGATCGCCGGACTTCAAACGGCGATCGAATTCCACCAACCGCCGTACGCCAATCAGCGCTGCGCCGATCACCCATTCGACAACCGCCTCCGTCGTAGCGTCGGACGCATCAATGACCGTAACGCTCGCCGCCTCCCACATCGCCCGCGCCGGGACGTGCCCGGTGTGCCACCAGTGGGAGATGGCGATGGCGCGCACCGTGCCGACCGCCGCGAGCACGTCCGTCGTGATCTCTGTCGCGCCGATGCCATTGAGGGAAAGGATGCCGTCCACGCCGTCGAGCGCGCGGATCAATTCGTCGGGCGTGTACGGCTCCGCCCGCGTGCCACCCGTAGTCACGTCCGCGAACTGCCGCAGCTGCGCCTCGTTCTCGGCATCCATGTACAGCCCGTACCACTCCGCAGCGCGGTGAATATAGATGTGCGGCCTTCGTGTCATGCGTCTCTCCCTGCACGTTCTGCCGATCAGCGGGTATGATGCATTCTGACACGGCGATGATTCGGATACCAGCGCAAGGAGTGTATGCCATGAGCGATCCGATTACCCTCAAAGGCGCCCGTATTCTCGTGACGGGCGCGTCCACCGGCGTCGGGCGGGCGACGGCGGAGCGATTGATTGCGGAGGGTGCGTCCGTCGTGGCGACGGTGCGCAAGGAAGAGGACGGCGCACCACTCCGTGCGGCGGGGTGCGAGGTCGCGCTGCTCGATGTGACCGACCACGCGGCAGGAGCGGCGTTGATCGAGCGGGTCGGACCGCTCGACGCGCTGATCAACAACGCGGCGTACTCGTACCGCAGTTCGTTCGAGCACGGGGACGATAGCGAGATTCGCACGATGTTCGATGTCAACTTCTTCGCGGCGTGCGCGCTCGCCCGGGCCGCACTGCCCGCGATGCGCGAGCGGCGGAAGGGCGCGATCGTCAACGTGTCGTCAGTCTCGGGGCGGGTCGCGGTGGCGCTGAATGGCTACTATCCGGCAACGAAGTTCGCGCTGGAGGCCGTCTCGGAGTCGCTGGCGTACGAGGTGCGCCCATTCAACATCCGCGTCGCGATCGTCGAGCCGGGCGGCATCAAGACCGCCTTCATCCCGAACATGCACCTCGAATCGCGCACCTACAACGACCGGGGCAACCCCTACGCCGATCTCGCCGACCGTCTGCGCCCCACCGCGCCGGGTGGCTCCGAGCCGTCGGTCGTCGCCGATGCGATTGTGCGCGCGCTGACCGCGCCCGCGCCCGGTACACTGCGCTGGCCCGCCACGCCCGACGCGGTGCAGGGTCTCCACGCGCGCGACACAATGGACGATGACGCCTTCATGGCGATGCAGGCGGAGCGCGCCGGCATCGCGTGGTAGAAAGCCCAACGATGGTAGCGTAGGCTTCAGCCTGCGTCCCTCTATCACAACGCAGGCTGATGAAGCTTGCCAACTTAATCCGGTAATGGTTTGGTGGCACAGGTTTGTAACCTATGAACCTGACATGCCGCCCGGAGGGCACCCGGAAACCTGCCCCACCCGACTACCGGATCAAGTTGGTAAGCTTCATAAGCCTACGCTACCGATGGCGCTATCCGTCCGTCCATGTCCAGTTCGTGATCTCAGGCAGGTCTTCCATGTGCTCGCGCGAGTAGGCGACGGCTTTGGCGAGCAGGGTGTCGCAGGTCTGGATCAGCGCCGGGGCGCGATTGAAGATGCGCTCGGACCGGCGCAGCGCCTCGGCGGCCAGGTGGTACCGGCTCATCCCGTTCAGCGCGACCATGTCGAATGGCGTCGTCGTCGTCCCCTGCTCCTGGAAGCCGCGCACATGGAAGCGTTCCGCGTTCGCCCGCCCGTGGACGAGTTCGTGGATCGCGCGCTGGTAACCGTGGAAGGCGAAAACGACGGGCCTGTCCGAGGTGAACAATTCCTCGAATCCCGTGTGGCTCATGCCGTGTGGGTGCGCCTCGGGCGGGAAGAGCGCCATCAGGTCCACGACGTTTACCACCCGCACCTTCATCTCCGGGATGTTCTCGCGCAGCCACCCGACCGCCGCGACCGTTTCCAACGTCGGGATGTCGCCCGCGCAGGCCATCACGACATCCGGCTCGCCGCCCTCGTCATTCGACGCCCACTGCCAGGCGGACGCGCCGCGTGCGCAGTGCGCGATTGCCGCCTCCATAGCCAGCCATTGCAACTGCGGCTGCTTGTCCTGAACGATCAGGTTGACGTAGTCGCGGCTACGGAAGCAGTGATCCGCCGTTGCCAGCAGGCAGTTGGCGTCGGGCGGCAGGTAGATGCGCGCGACGGTGCCGCGCTTGGAAAGCACCACGTCAATCAGACCCGGCCCCTGATGGCTGAAGCCGTTGTGGTCGTTGCGCCAGCAGGTGGACGACAGGAGGATGTTGAGCGAGGCGATCGGCTCGCGCCACGGCAGTTTGCGCCCTTCTTCGAGCCACTTCGAGTGCTGCACAATCATCGAGGCGGCAATCATCGCGAACGCCTCGTAACTGGCGAACAGCCCGTGCCGACCCGTCAGCGTGTACCCCTCCAGCCACCCCTCGCAGAGATGCTCGCTCAACACCTCGAAGACGCGACCGTCCGGCGCAATGTGGTCGTCAATGGCAATCGTCTTCCCGACGAAGCAGCGATTCTCGACGGTGAAAACATCGCCCAGCCGGTTCGAGTTCACCTCATCGGGGCAGAAGAGGCGGAAGTTCGCGGCGGCTTTGTTCTGCGTGAAGATGTCCCGCATCATCGTACCCAGTTGGCGCGTAGACTCGTGCCGCTCGGTGGCGGGATGCGGGACCGGGAGGGCATACTCCCGGAAGTCGGGCATGGCGAGGTCCACGAGCAGTTTGCCGCCGTTCGCGTGCGGGTTCGCGCCCATCCGGCGATTGCCCTTCGGCGCGAGGGCGGCAAGTTCGGGGATCAGCGCGCCATCGGCATCGAACAGTTCGTTCGGCTTGTAGCCGCGCATCCATTCCTCGAACATCTGACGCTGCGTGGGGTCGCCTTTGACATTTTCCAGCGGCACCTGATGCGCGCGGAAGGTCCCTGCAATCGGCACGCCGTTCAGTTCCTCCGGCCCCGTCCACCCCTTCGGCGAGCGCAGGACGATCGCTGGCCAGCGCGGGCGACCCGACACGCCGTTGGCGCGGGCGTCCGCCTGAATGGCGCGGATCTTCGCGTAGCACGTATCGAGCGTCGCCGCGAACTGCTGGTGCATCCGTGGGGGATCGTCACCTGCGACGAAATGGACGTCATAGCCATTGCCCTCGATGACGGCGCGCACATCGTCGTCGTCGTCGCGACCAAGGACGGTCGGGTTGGCGATCTTGTAGCCGTTCAGATGCAGGATCGGCAGCACCGCGCCATCGCGCGCGGGGTTGAGGAAACTGGTCCCCTTCCACGAACCGGCGAGCGGCCCTGTCTCCGCCTCGCCGTCCCCGACGACGGCGGCAACGATCAAATCCGGGTTGTCAAACGCCGCGCCGAAGGCGTGGGTGAGGACGTAGCCGAGTTCGCCGCCCTCGTGGATCGAGCCGGGCGTCGGCACGCTGACATGGCTCGGCACGCCGCCCGGCGTCGAGAACTGGCGAAAAAGCAGCCGTATCCCCGCGCTGTCCCGCGTGATGTCGGGGTAGACCTCCGAGTAGGTACCTTCGAGGTAGACATTCGCGAGGAGAGCGGGGCCGCCATGCCCCGGCCCGGCGAGGTAGATCATATCCACGTCGTGCGCGGTAATCAGCCGGTTGAGGTGGACGTAGATGAAGCTCAGGCCGGGTGACGTGCCCCAGTGGCCGAGCAGCCGCGGCTTGATCTGCCCCACGGTGAGCGGTTCACGCAGTAGGGGATTGTCCCGCAGGTAGATCTGCCCGATGGTCAGGTAGTTGGCGGCGTCCCAGTAGCGCTGCATCCGGTCGAGCAGTGCGGGCGAGAGCGGCCCCTTCACCGCCGACTGGCGTGGTTGCGGGACCGG
>JALYXG010000312.1 GCA_030947205.1 Chloroflexota bacterium | reverse complement strand
TACCGCGAATTCGTCCGTTGCGGCCTGCTGGACGGGCCAAGCGCGCATCTTTACCTCACACAGGCGTGCGCCGCATATCAGGAGGCGACGGCATTGGAGCCTGACCGCGCGGACTACTGGATCGCGCTGGCGGATGTGCAAAACGACCTCGACGACACGGCAGCCGCATCGCGGACGATTGCCCATGCGTGCATACTGGCCCCGGACAATATCGAGGCGAACCTGCTGGCGATCACCCTCGCCTTCCGCGAGGAACGCTGGGGTGACGTGATGGCGTTCTCCGCGTCGGCGCAACAGATCGCGCCGGATCGCGCCGATCTGCGCGCACTGTTCGATTGGTGGGCCGAGGCGCCGGCAGAATCCGCGACCGCCGAGCGGCGCGCCTTTGTGCCGTCGCTCGCGCTGGCATCGGAACGGGGGCGCGCATGACAACGACACCGACCGCCGATGTGTGCATGATCGTCGAGGGGACGTACCCCTATGTGTCGGGCGGCGTTTCGAGTTGGATTCACGGACTGATCAACAACCTGCCGGACTTCACCTTTTCGCTCGTCCATCTCAGTTCCACGCCGGTCGCCGACCGCGTCCCGCAGTACCTGTTGCCCTCCAACGTGATCGGCGTGCAGGACATCTTCCTCCACGAAGATCAGGAGGCCGCCACGCGCCCGTCGGGCCGACGCTGCCCCGAGGGATGGCGCGCGATCGAGGAGTTGCACGGGGCGCTCGGCGAGGGTCGTGTGTGCGATCACGCGGCGGTCTTCGATCATTTGTCCGGGCAGAATGCCAAGGGACTCACCGTCGGCGATCTGTTCTTCAGCAGCAAGAGTTGGGACCTGCTCGTCGCGCGGTATCGGGCGCTCTGCCCGGACATCCCGTTCGTTGATTTCTTCTGGACGTTTCGCGCCACGCACGCGCCCCTCTTCCGTCTGCTCGCGTCGCCCCTGCCGCCGGCGCGGATTTACCACACGCCGAGCACCGGGTTCGGCGGGTTGCTCGGCGCATTGGGAAAGATGCGCACCGGCGCGCCCTTTCTGGTGACGGAGCACGGCATCTACACCCACGAGCGCGAAATCGAGATCGCGCACGCGGACTGGATACCGGAACAGGAGCGGGCCGACCACCGTTTGGATGTGGAGCAGGACTTCTTCCGCACCTGGTGGAACGACATGTTCCGCTTCATGACACGCGTCTCGTACGACGTGGCGGACGAGATCATCTCGATCACGCAGAGCAATCAGCGGTACCAACTCCAGGATGGCGCGGCGCCGGAGAAGATGTCCGTCATCCCAAATGGCGTGGATGTCGAGCGGTATCGCGCCGTGCGCTCATCGCTCGAACGGCAGTCTCCGCACTTCTCCGTCGGGTTCGTCGGGCGTGTCGTGCCGATCAAAGATGTTAAGACATTCATCCGCGCGATCAACATCGTCCAAGCGGTGATCCCGGATGTCACTGCTGCCATCGTCGGTCCGACGGAGGAAGACTCGGCGTATTTCGCGGAATGCCAGAAACTCGTCGAACTGCTCGGCCTCGAATCGGCGGTGCATTTCACGGGTCGCGCCGATGTCCGCGACTATTACCGGACGCTCGATGTCGTCGTGCTGACGAGTTTGAGCGAGGCGCAACCGCTCGTCATCCTGGAAGCGAACTGCGCCGGCCTGCCGGTTGTCGCCACGGATGTCGGCGCGTGCCGGGAACTGCTGCACGGGATCACGCCGGAAGATCGGGCGCTCGGCCCCAGTGGGCTGCTCACCTCGGTCGGCAGCCCGCAGGGGACGGCGGACGCGATCATCCGCCTGTGGCGCGACGAAGACCTGCGCCAGCAGATGGCCGCTGTTGGCCAGCGGCGCGTCGGGGCATTTTATCGGCAAGAGCAACTGTACGAAACCTATCGCACATTGTACCGGCGGTATCTCCGCCGCGCGTCTCGCGCAGAGCCGCGCACTGGGAAGGCGACCACAGATGGCAGGCATCGGGTTCCGGCTGCATAAACTCGTCCAGGGCGACACGTATGTGCAGGCTGCCGCCGCGTACCTTTCGTCGGCGGTGATCACCTCGGGGCCGTGGCTCTCGTCGCTCGTCTCGCTTGCCTTGTTGGGGAGTGCGCGGCTCGCCTTTCTCGACCGCAGCGATCACGGGATGCTGATCGCGACGATCACCTACGCGTTCGGCGCGAGCCTGCTGGTGACGGGTGGCATGCAGATGATCGTCACGCGGTATCTCGCGGATCGCCTGTATGTGGACGATCGCGACAGCATCGCGCCGACTTGCAATGCCGTCCTGCTGCTACTGCTGCCCCTGCTGCTGATCAGCGTACCCTTTCTGGTGGCCGGGCCGTTCGAGTGGCGCTACCGGCTCGTGGCGGTGACGCTCTTCGCGACGCTCTCGCTCAGTTGGATGCTCAGCACGTTCCTTTCGGCGACGCGGTATTTCGCGAACATCGTCGTCATTTTCTTCCTCGGTCACGCCCTGAGCCTCGGCGGCGCGTTACTGCTCGGAAGCGTCTACGGCCTGACAGGCGGCCTCGCCGGGTACACGCTCGGCCAGGTGGTCGGCACCGTACTGCTCGCGACGCATGTTTATCATGAGTTCGCGCCGTCCGAGCGGATCGCCCTCGACTTCGTCGGCTACGGCAAGCAGTACTGGGATTTGCTCGTCTTCGGCATGCTCTACGCGGCGGGCATCTGGGTGGACAATGTGCTTTATTGGCGTGCGCCGGGGAACATCCTGATCGGCGGCTTTTTTCGCGCCAATCCCGCGTACGACACGCTGAAACTGGTCGCGTATCTTTCTACTATCCTGGCGTCCGCGATGTTCCTCGTCCACATCGAGACGCGGTTTTTTCGCCACTACAAGGCATTCTTCGGTTCGGTGACGGGCAAGGGGACGCTCGCGCACATCACGGCGCAAAAAGAAGGGATGATCCAGGCGGTGCGGACGGGGCTGGCGAATGTCTGCACGCTGCAACTGATCCTGATCGGCGCGCTGATGCTTTTCGCCCCCGAAATCGTCGCGTTCGTCGGGCTGCCGCCGGAGCGGGTCGCGCTCTTCCGGGTGGATGTCTTCGCGGCAAACGGCCAGTTTCTCATGCTGATGGCGCTCCTGTTGTTGCTCTATCTCGACGAGCGGCGCATCGCCATGTGGATTGTCGTCGTCTTTGTCGGCGGCAACCTCGCGGTCACGCAATTCGCGCTCGTGTCGGGTCGCCTGTTCGATGGCGCGGGCTACCTGATCGCCGCGTCCGTCAGCGCCGCCGCCGCGCTGCTTCTTCTGCGGGATCGGCTGACGCGGTTGGAATACCTGACCTTCATGTTGCAGCCGCTGGCGACTGCGCCATGAGCAGGGCGACCGCCCCCCGGCGTCTCGCTATCCCGGCCTACTTCATGCCCGGCCCATGCTGGGCACGGATGGATGCGGCAGCCGACTCGGTGGGGATCGCCATCGTCAATCCCCACAACGGGCCGGGGGGCGATCTGCTTGCCGCCTATGCCGCGCAGATTCGGCGGAGCCGGTCGCGCGGGATCGCCGTCCTCGGCTACGTGGACACCGACTACGCGCGCCGCCCGGTCAGCGATGTGTGTTGCGATATGGCCGCATATGCCGCCCAGTGCGACTTGGATGGCATCTTCCTCGATCAGGTCAGCATTACCCCTTCGGATGCGCCATATTACGCGGAACTTGCTGCCTCCATCAAAGCGCAATCGGCCAGGACGTTAACCGTGCTCAATCCGGGCATGCCGCCACCTGAGGCGTTCATGGCATTCGCGGACATCGTTGTCACCTTTGAGAACACCTACGATGCCTACACAAGCGCGTACACCGCCGCACGGTGGATGCGCCGCTATCCGCCGGATCGGTTCTGGCATCTCGTCTACGGCGCGACGACCATAAAAGCGATGCAGCGGGCGATCACGCTGAACAAGCGTCGCCGCGCGCGCTGGCTCTACGTCACGCCCGACACGCTACCGAACCCGTGGTCTACCCTCCCAGCCGATCCCTACTGGTCCGAAGAACTGGCGGCGCTCGGCGGGGAAACCTCACCCCCGGCCCCTCTCACTGCCCAGAGGGCACCCGCGATGGAGAGGGGTGACTCATCGCGATACTGAGGCGTTCTTCAAACATCCCGTTTTCTCGGAGGTCGCTCCCCGCTCCATCGCAATGGAGAGCGGGTGCCCTCTGGGCAGTGGGGGTGAGGTTCTTCCAGCGAGCAGTTGAGGCGGGTTTGGATACCGGTGAAATGCTCGCGCATCGCGATCGCTGCGGCATCGGCGTCGTCACGTCGCACTGCGTCAAAGATGGTGCGGTGCCAGCGAGCGTTCGCGACGACGATTGACGGCACGTCGGGAAGTTGCAACGTGACCGCTTCCTGAACATCCCAGAAGGCGTGCAGGATGAGCGTCACAGCATGATTGTCGAGCGGTTCGTAGAGCATGTCGTGGAAGGCGCGGTCTACGTGCGGGTCCATGATCTCCTGTGCGGCGTCCGCCTCCATCCGCACGACGCATTCCCCAAGTCGTAGCAGTTGTTCCGGCGTATGGAGACCGCTCATCTGACGCACGAGTGCAACTTCGAGGATTTCCCGCAGTTGGAGCATTTCCCGCAGGGTTCGCGTATCTCGGCCAATGTTTTGCAACAGATTGAAGGCCATGCCGTCAATCAGCGGGCCGAGCGATGCCTGCCCAACGTAGGTGCCCAGTCCGTGTCGCGTTTCGACAATCCCTGCCGTCGCAAGCGCCTTCAATGCCTCGCGCAGCGTATTACGGCTGATGCCGAGTTCGCGGGCCAGCGTCGTTTCCGTCGGGATTGCGTCGCCCGGCGCCAACCGATGCTGGACGATGTACTGCTTGATGCGCGCTTGCGCCGCACGATAGATCGTTTCAGCGCGCAACGGCTCGGTACTCACCATCCTTGCATTCCTCTTTGCCCCAACGCTATACTACAAAGCACGAGTTGTAGGACATCCTAGGACCACCAAGTGAGGCTGTCAAACGGGGCACGCGGGCACGCGAGAGTGGGGCGAACCATTCGCGATATGCGGTGTGTCGCTCGTTCGGAGAGTGGGGAGGCGGCATGAGACTGGTGAGTTACCACAACGGCGAGGGAGTACGGCACGGCGTTCTCGCCGGCCCGGAGGGCAATCACCATGTCCTTGATCTCGGATCGGGCGATCTGCTGAACCTGTTCGAAAGCGGCGATGACTGGATGGATCGGGCGCATGCGGCGTCCACGAGCAAGTCGGTCGCGCTTTCGTCGGTGCGGTTGCTTGCTCCACTCCGCCGCCCGCCGAAATTGCTCGCGCTCGCCGGGAACTATCAGGAGCATGTGCGCGAAAGCAAGGTCGCGGACGTGCAAAAAGCGCGTGCCGTGCCCCTGCTCTTCCTGAAGCCCTCGACCTCGATCATCGCGGCGGGTGAGCCGGTCTACGCGCCCGATATTTCGAATGCGGTAGATTACGAACTCGAACTCGCGGTCGTGATCGGACGACGGTGCAAGGGTATCCAGGCCGCCGACGCGCTCGGCGTCGTCGCGGGGTACATGGTGGCGAACGACATTTCGGCGCGCGTCGTGGATTGGGGCGTCGAACGGGGCGAAGTGACGCCGCGCATGGCCTTCTTCGACTGGCTGAATGGCAAGTGGCCGGACAGTTTCGCGCCGATGGGGCCATACATCGTCACCGCCGATCAGGTCCCCGATCCCCAGAGCCGGACAATGCGGCTCTCGGTCAACGGCGCCGTACGGCAGGAAGCATCCACCGGCGACATGATCTTCACCGTTGCGGAAACCATCGCCTTCTGCGCGCGGTTCATGACCCTCGAACCGGGCGATGTCATCCTCACCGGCACGCCGTCCGGTGTCGGCGCGACGACGCAGACCTACCTACAACCGGGTGACCGGATGGAGGCATGGATCGAAGGGATCGGGACGCTTGTGACGCCGGTCATCGCGGCGGAGGGCGGCGCATGACCGTTCCGGCCTCGATCGCGATCGCGATTATCGGTGCGGGCGGCATCGCGCAGGATCACGTCGCGGCATATGCGCGCATTCCCAGTGTGCGCGTGGCGCATATCGTGGATACGGATGCCACCCGCGCTCGGACGCTCGCGGCACGCGCGAGCAATGCCGCGTGGTCCACCGATGCGCAACCGGTATTCGCCGCATCGGACGTGGACGCGGTAGACATCTGCACGCCCTCCGAGACGCACGCGGCGCTCGCTATCGCGGCGGCGGAACGCGGCAAAGCGATCCATGTCGAAAAGCCCGCCGCCCTCTCGCTCGCGGAGTACGACGCGATGGTCACCGCGACCGAGCAGCGCGGCGTCTCGCTGATGGTCGGGCAAACGGCACGCTTCCAACCCGTGAACAGCGAGATTGCCCAAGCGATCGCCACGGGGACGATCGGACGGCTGCGCGTGCTGCATGTGACGTGGTATGCCGGTCATGTCTGGGCGGATGGTTGGCGGGCATGGCAACTCGATCCGGCGCGCTCTGGCGGCCACCCGCTGCACAATGGCATCCATGCACTCGATCTCGCTATCTGGCTCTTCGGTCGCACGCCGACGCGCATCTTCACCCGCGGTTTCCGGACCTTCGCGCCGACGATGAGCATCCCGGATAGTTTCCACATGACCGTCCGCTTCGATGACGGTAGTTTCGCGCTATTGGAGATCGCCTATGCGCTCCGCCAGCGGGGTGATTCTCTGCGCCGCATCCTCGCCATCGGTGAAGCGGGCAGCCTCAGCCACAGCACCGAGGACGATCCGCAATTGTACAGCGATGGCGTGCATCTCCCTTCCCCCGCTATCGAAGACGCGATGTATCTCCAACTCCGCCATTGGATCGCGACCCTGCGCGGCGAGGAAGAACCGATCGTGAAGATGGTGCAGGTCCGGCATGCACTCGCGGCGGCATTGGCGGCCCAGGAATCGCTGGAAACCGGCATGGCGGTCAGCATCGGGGAGGCACGCGATGCCTAGCGCCGCGCCGCTCGGTCTACTCGTCTTCAGCGCCGTGCGGCACGCGGCAAGCTACCTGCCGGTCTTCGATGCGCACCCGGACATCCACATCCGCGCGATTGTCGAGGAGCCGGACGCCCCCGCATGGGCGCATAACGACGCCCGCATCCTCGCGGAGCGCTACCATGTCCCGGTACTTCCCGATCCCGCTGAGGCGCTGGCGCGCGATGATATTGGCCTCGTCCTCGTCTGTTCCGAGCCGACGCGCCATGCCCGTCTGGCGACCCAGGCGCTCCGCGCCGGGAAGCATGTCCTCGTGGACAAGCCGATGGCGGTCACGCTCGACGAGTGCGCGATGGTTGCGGCGGCGCAATCGTCCAAAACCAAATTTACCGTCGTTCACCGGCTGTTCGGCGCGCCGATCCAGCGGGCGCGGCAGGCGATCGCTGCGGGGCATCTCGGCCTGATCCGCGCGGCCGATTGCGAGTTCCTTTCCAGCGGCGTCTTCTTCGGCGCCTCCGTCGAGCGGCCGGAGTTTGTCGCGGACCCCACCCTCTCCGGTGGGGGAGAGTTGATGAATTTCATGGTCTACCCTGTTGACTACCTCCACTACCTCACAGGCGCACGCGTGACGGAGGTCTTCGCGGAAGCGGGGACATTCTTCTTCGACGCGCACAAGCAGTTCGGCGTCGAAGATGTCGGCATCCTTTCCTTGCGGCTGGAACACGATATAATCGGCTCACTCACCGTCGGCAGAGTACCCTTCGCGCCTACGCCCGGCACGGGCGCCTCAACACTCCGGCTCATCGGCTCGCACGGCCACATGACCGTTGATGAGAACCGGCCGCAGCTGGATATCTGGAGTACGGTCACGGAAAGGAGGGGGCGCACCATCGGGGGAGAATCCGCGCCGAATATGGTTGCCACGCAGATCCGGGCATTCATCCGGGACATCCGGGAAGACCGTACACCGCTGTATGGTGTCTACGATGCCTGGGCGACCGTCGCGGCCATCGAGGCCGCCTACCGCTCGCTCGCGGCCGGTCAGCCCATGGCCGTCACCGCCGTTCCCGCGCGGTAACGCCGTTTGTTTGGCAGACGACAAGAGGGGAGAGGACTGATGCATCGGTTCCAAAGGATCACGGGTCTCCTGATTGTTTCCCTCACCGTGCTCGGTATGCTCGCGGCATGCGGCGGCTCGGCCAGCCCAACCGCGACGACGGTCGCGACACGAGCGGCAGGTGCGCCGACGACCGCCGCCCCCACGACGGGCGGAGCCGCGACGGGCGCGCCGACAGTGGCTGCC
>JALYXG010000297.1 GCA_030947205.1 Chloroflexota bacterium | reverse complement strand
TCTCCGCGCCCGCGTACTCGCGCACGGTGCAACCCGCAGCGCGGAGTGCCGCGCTCGTGGCGGGATTGCCCGCCGCCATGATGACCTCGCGCGGCGCGACGGCGAGGACGTTGCAGCCGAGCGTCGGGAACTCCGCGTCCGGCACGACGACCTGGCGGATGCCGCGCTCCTCCAGCAGCCGCATCAGTGGGATCGGCATGAGCGGCGGATAGACGACCGCCAAATCCTCCGCAACCGGGCTAATGAGTGACATGAGGTGCAGGCATTCCGCCGCGCCGCGCCAGTGCGGCAAAGGGAAGGGGATCACGGTCACGCTGAGCGGCGCGAGCAGATCGCGCAGTTGGACAATTGCCGCGTCGTTCGTCCGGTACGAAAGGCCGACGCACAGCGTCTCGTGGTCGAGCCAGAGGGTGTCCCCGCCGTCCATCGTCGCCTCGCCGCCGACGACGCCGAGGATCGGCACGCCGATCTCGCCGAAGGCGCGGCGCATCGCCTCGTCCTCGCCGCGCCGCAGCGCCTTCCCCGGCTGCCCGATGATCGCGCCCGCGTCTGTGACGATCGCGGGGTCATAGACGAAGATCGCGTCCAGCAGTTCCGTCGGAACGGGGACGATCTCGTCCTCGTAGAGCACTTCCGCGCCAGAGGCCGCGACGAGTGCGACAAACGCCGCGTGCTCCGCTCGCAGCCGCTCCGCGTCCGGCGCGTGGAGGTAGCCGAACTCCCGCCAGCGCGCGGCATCGGCGGCGTTTTCCGTGGGTCGCTTGACCATCACCCGCTTGAGCGGCGCGACGAGGGATTGGCTGCCGTAGGTTCGCATCGGTGTTTCTCCGTTCCTCAGAAATGGTAGCGTAGGCTTCAGCCTGCGTCTCTTCCCGGTAGCACGGGCTTTCGAGCCTGCAACAGTGAGAAGAGACAGGGACGCAGGCTGAAGCCTACGCTACCGGATCGCTGCGCGCTACTATGACCGAATCTGAGGGCGCGAGCAACGGCGCGACGTGCGTTTCTGCGCGCCCGGTCACTTGCCGCCCGCGCGATGTGATACCCTGTACGATGCGCTGGCGGCGGGGTGCCGTCGGCAAGTGGAAAAGGGGCCTTGTGTGACGAGTTATCGCGTCGGAGTCGTCGGCGGGACGGGGATATTGGGCAGCGAATTGCTCCGCATCCTTGAACAGCGCCGCTACCCGATCCGCACCTTGAATGTGTACGCGTCCGACCGATCAATCGGCCAGCGTCTGCCCTTCGGCGAGAGCGAAATCAGCGTCGAGCGCGCGCTTCCCGGCGCTTTCAAGCATCTCGACCTCGTTTTTCTCGCCGGCGGGCGGGAAACCAACGCGCAGGTGCTCCCGCACGCGCGCAATGCCGGCTGCATGGTCATCAATGCGACGGGCCGCGAGAACACGAGCGAAACGACGCCGCTCATCGTACCGGAAGTCAATGAGGAAATATTGGCGAACGGCGCGCGGATCGTCGCCTGCCCGCACGACCTGACGATCCAGCTCTGTCTCGTTCTCGCGCCGCTGCACCGGCTCAACCCGGTGCGACGCGTGACGGTGACGGCGCTCTGCGCGGTCGGCTCGGCGGGCACGGGGGCAATCCGCGAGTTGACAGAAGAGACGCAGGCGATGTTGCAGGGGAAGGAACCGGTCGCGCACATCTTCGCGCACCCGATCGCCTTTAACCTGCTGCCGGAGGTCAACGTTTTCCACGCGGACGGCTACTCGCGGGAGGAATGGCTGCTCGCGCAGGAAACGAAGCAGGTGCTCCGCGCGCCGGAACTGCGCCTTTCCGCGACCGCCGTGCGCGCGCCCGTGTATCAGGCGCACACGCAGAATGTTCATGCCGAATTCTCGCGCCTCCTCAGCGCGGACGATGCCCGTCGCATCCTGGGTAAATCGCCGGGCATCCGCGTGCAGGATGACCCGGCGGTCAGCCTCTACCCACATCCGATCGGCGTCGCGGGGCAGGACAGTGTCGCTGTCGGCCGCATCCGGGAGGATAGCAGCAATCCGTACGGCCTCGTCTTCTGGTCGGCGATGGATCACCTGCGCAAAGGCTCCGCCCTGAACGCCGTCCAGATCGCCGAAGCCCTCGCGCACCGCGACATTATCTAAGGGAAACAATAACGCAGAGGACACAGAGAACGCAGAGCGGGAAAATGAAGGGACAAATGAATCCAAATCATTTTGGTGACTATACCCGCAAAGCACGGATCGGCGCGACGATCCAAGGCGCTGCGGATCGCCCTCCCGCGTATCTGGCGTGTACGTACCATGTCATCACCTCTGTCGCCCGTCGGTCGCACTGCCGTGATCGGGCGGGCGTCCGCCATCGCGGCTCAGGTCTTGCCCGTGGTTGCTTTGCTGAATGAAGGAGCGAGCAATGCAGGTCTTCTTAGAAACTGAGCGACTACGACTACGCCGGTTCACGGATGCCGACCTGGACGATCTATTCACCCTCCATAACGACCCTGATGTGATGCACTTCCTCACCGGTGGCAAGCCCACGCCGCGCGAGGAGATCGAGCGCTTTGCTCGCGATGGCTACTGGGCGGCCATCGAGCAGTCCAGCGGAGCGTTTCTCGGGTGGTTCGCCTTTCACCCGACCGAGGGCCGCGACCCCGACGAATACGAGTTGGGCTACCGGCTGCGCACATCCGCGTGGG
>JALYXG010000234.1 GCA_030947205.1 Chloroflexota bacterium | reverse complement strand
GGCTTCAGCCTGCCGTCCCGGATTGCAGGCTGAAGCCTGCTCCACCGATATTATGCTGACGCCGTGGCGCTCGGCAGGAGGCCGAGATGTTCGTCAATCTCACGCTGGTAGGCGTCCACGGCGCTCGATTCAACCTCTTCAATCGTCACGGGGCGACCGGCGACTTGCGACTCGAAGAGGGCGTAGACGAGGGCGACATCGCGCCGCGCGACCGCGCCGTTCACTTCGGGTTGCGCGCCGGTGCGGATGCACTCGGCCAGTTCGTAGTATTCCAGGGCGAGGATTTTGCGATCCGTCACGGGGAAGTCGAAGTTGTAGGTCCATGGGCGCTCGCCGCCGAACAGCCGCGACGCGACGGGGCTGAGGCGGTAGCTCGGCGCGTAATCGAGCACGCGCTGATCCATGATGTCCGTGCCGTCGTCCAGAATCAGGCGGACGGGGCGGCCGTTGCGGTCGCCGGGCGAGACGATCGAGCCTTTGGTGCCGTAAATCGTCCGGGCCCGGTGGAGGAGGCCGTGGCCGGCGTGGTGGTCAATCCAGTGCGCGTGCGCGCCGTTCTTGAAGTTGATCATGCCAAAAATGGCGTCTTCGCCGGTCGCCTCGAAGGAGTCAGGGAAGTTTTTGCCCCACTTCTCGTAGAAGCCGCCGGGGCCGCCCGTGCTCCGCTTGTAGCGCGTCTTTTCGTACAGGCGCGTCTGCCCGAAGGCGCTCTCGGCGTCACCAAAGTAGTACTGGAGGATGTCGGTGTTGTGCACGCCGGCGTCGAGCGTGATCGTGCCGGTCATCTTCTGGTGCCGCCAGGGCGTGATAATCATGTTGTCGCGGTCGCCGATATATGTTTCGAGGATGAACTGCGGGTCGCCGATGGCGCCGTCGTCAATCAGCGCCTTGATTAGCCGGTTGATCGGGTCGCGCCGGAAGTTCTCGGCGACGGACAGAATCTTGCCCGACCGCTCCGCCGCCTCGATGATCTTGTTGCAGCCGCGAATGGTGATCGCCAGCGGCTTCTCGCACATCGTGTGCAAGCCGAGATCGAGCAGCAGCGTCGCCGCTGCATGGTGCGAGCCGGTGTCGGTCGGGCAGTCCGCGCCGTCCAGTTCGACTTCCCTAACCATCTGTGCGGCGTCCGTGAAGACCTGCGGGCGCAGGCCGAGGTGTTCCAGCGCCTCGTCCGCGAGGTCCTCGGCGTTCTGCCGGTTGAGGTCGCAGACGGCGACGAGGTCCGCATTGCGGAACTCCGTGCGCGCCAGTTCCGTGAACCCGGTGAGGTGCCGCCGTCCCATCCCACCACAGCCGACGATTGCTAGCCGTACACGCTCCGCCATTCCCAGCCCTCCTTTGTTCCAAATTAGGCGATCCGCACGGCGATCCCCGCCAAATCCGGCGTCGCGGCGGGGTAGCGCTCCATTACGAGCGGGTCGTGGCCCGGAATAATGTGTGTGGGCGAATCGGCGAGAGCGCG
Source organism: Chloroflexota bacterium (assembly GCA_030947205.1). Lineage (GTDB taxonomy): Bacteria > Chloroflexota > Chloroflexia > Thermomicrobiales > JALYUS01 > JALYUS01. Next base: position 3,858 of record JALYXG010000234.1, on the reverse strand, counting down.
TACCGTATCGAATGCGTCGTACATCTCCGGCAGGACATGGACGAGGCTGAACGGGCGGTCCTCGTCAATATTCGCGTAGAAGTGCGTCGCGTCCGAGGCGAGAACAACAAAGCCCCGCGCGGTCGGCACGCGGACGACCTGTAACCCCGCCGCATGACCGCCAACGCGATGGACGGTGATCCCAGGCACGATCTCCGCCGTGTCGCGGACGTATCGGACGCGGCGCGCGAAGTTCTCCCGCACCAGAAACAGCACATCCTCCGACTCCACGAGGGCGGGGTAGACGCCCCGGCCTGCGTGCCGCCCCGTCCAGAAGGCCATTTCAGATTCCTGCACATGGAAGGTCGCCGCCGGGAAGCCGTCGAGGTTGCCGACATGATCGTAATGGAGATGCGTGAGGATGACGTGCCGCACCCGCGCCGCGTCAATGCCGATCAGTTGCAACCCCTCCATTGGCGTGCGGAGATGCGTGCGCTGGCGGCGGGTGGCAACTTCCGCCGTGAAACCCGCGTCCACGACGACGGTGTGTTCCGGGGAGACGGCCGCCCAGACGAAGTAGTCCATCGGCATCGGGCCGTCGTGCGGGTCGCCGCCGTAGAAGTTCTCGCCGCGCCTGGCCTCGCGCGTCGCATACTTCACTGCATAGATGTCATAGATCGGCGGTTCGGGCATTCGTCCCTCAAACGGATGGCAGCGGGCTTTTGCCTGCCGCAGTAAAGAGGTTCGGCAGGCTAAAGCCCGCCGCCACCCAAATTGGTAATCGCTTCGTGCGTGCCGTCGAGCCGGACGCCGGCCATCTCTTCGAGGATCGTCGCGATCGTCGTGTGGCACTGCTCGCCGAGGCCATGACCGATGGCGAAGCGATACAACTGCTGCGCTGCGGCGGCGACGAAGAGCGGGACGGCGTGCTCCTGGCCGAGTTCGATAGCGATGTCCACGTCTTTGCGCATCAGGCCGATGGAGAAGCCGGAGTTGAAGGCGTGATTGAGCACAAAGGTGGGGAACTTGTACTCGCTCGACCACGACCGCCCGGTGCCGCTGTTGATGACGGCGAGCGCGGTCCCGACCTCGATGCCCGCTTTGACAGCGAGCGCGAGCGCCTCCGAGGTGACGGCCATCGTCGTCGCCGAGACCATGTTGTTGATCGCCTTGATCGTGTGGCCCGCCCCCGTGCCGCCGACGTAGTGGATCGTCTTACCCATCGCCTCGAACAGCGGTACGTAGCGCTCGAAGAGCGGGCGCGGCCCGCCAACCATGATCGTCAAGGAGCCGCGCTCCGCGCCCGCGACGCCGCCGCTGACCGGTGCATCGAGCATGCCGATTTCCCGCTCCGCCAGCCAGCGGGCGAGGGCGACGGTGCGCGCGGGGACGGCGGTGCTCATATCAATCAACGTGCTACCCGGCGTGAGCGCATCGCCCAGCCCCTCCGCCCGCACGACGGCATCAATGATCGTCGAATCGGGCAGCATCGTGATGATCGTTCGGCACCGTTCGCCGAGCGCGCCCAGTGAGTCCGCCTCCTCCGCGCCATCCGCGACGGCGTGTTGCACGCCTTCGGTGGCGAGGTCGTACACGACGACGGGATAGCCCGCCGCCAGCAACCGTCGCGTCATCGGTAGCCCCATATGCCCGATGCCGACGACGCCCACCGACTCTTTTTGTACGCCCTCTGCCAATGCCCGCTCCTTAACTTGCATTCCGGTAGCGCAGGCTTCAGCCTGCGTTCCTAATTGTACGATGATTCCCCGGGAAAGAACGCAGGCTAATGAACCTTAAAAACTTGATTGGGTACTGGGTTCACAGGCTGGAAAGCCTGTGCTACCGGTAGCCGGGCGCCCTCTGGGCAGATTTCCAGCCTGCTGCCCCGCGATTACCCGGTTACGGTGTAAAGGTTCATAAGCCTACGCTACCATTAACTGGCGCCGCGTCCACCCTCATGGACTTTGACACTCGGCTCGATCCCTTCCGCGCCGACGACTTCGCGCCAGGCATCGAAACCGGCCTGGAACGCGACTGCACCCGCCGACGGGAAAGCGATCTCAATCGCTTCGAGGATTTCTTCGGGTGAAACGCCGAGATCGAGCGCAACGCGGATATGGCTCTGGATGTGTCCCTTGCTCGCCCGCATCACGGTCAGACTGACGATGAAGATCAGTTCTTTGGTCTTGCGATCCAGACGGCGCTGTTTGAGGTACGCGGCATCCACCAGCTCGTTTGCGGCCTTGATGAACTCAAAGTCCTGCTGGACGGCGATTTTATGGTAATCGAGCACATAGCCGCGCTCCGTGACCATCGCGTCAATGTAGGCCTGCTTTTCTTCCCGCGTCGCCATGCTCGCTCCTTTTCGTGCGTTCCGTACATTGACTGCGAACAATACCATAACAGCGCTTGCGGCGATTGACGCTCGAAGATGCCGCTGCTACGCTCCTCGAAAGGATGCATCTGATAATAACCGGAAGGAGATCGAGTTATGGACGCGAAAAACGCGTCGTCTACACACGACGACCAGGGCGCGGCAGAAACTAAAACTGAGCCGGCGTCGGACTGGATGCCGATGGAGCGGATCAGTTGGTTCCCGATTCCCGAAGAAAAAGACCTTGACCCACGCATCGCGGACCTCGTGCGGCGGCAGCGGGAGAAACTCGGTGCGCCGAACAATGTCGTCCGCGTCCATTCGTGGCGACCGGAAACGATGCTCCGCTGGCTCGAACTATACGACTACATCAACCGTGGCCCGTCCGGCCTGAGCCGGATCGAGCGTGAGATGATCGGCGTAGTGGTGTCCGCCGAAAATCGCTGTATGTTGTGACTGACCAATCACGGCGCCGAGTTGCGGCGCCTGACCGGTGACCCCGTCAAGGTTGAGCGGATCGCGCAGGACTACCGCCGCGCCGGTCTCTCGCCGCGCGAGCGGGCAATGGCCGACTACGTCGTCAAGATCACCCGCACGCCCGTCGAATGCAGCGAGGCGGACATCGAAGCGCTCCGACCGCATGGCTTCTCGACCGAGGACATCTACGACATCATCAACACAGCGGCGATCTATAACTTCAACAACCGGGTCGCCAGCGCGGCGGGTTTCATCCCGGATCGCTCCTTCCACGGCGCGTCTCGCGAGGAGAAACCGAAGAAGAATTGAGATGGGGAAGAGAGAATCGAACCACCAAGACACCAAGAACACCAAGGGAATACGAAGAGGGATACAGGGATTCTTTTTTCCCTTCTTGGTGTCTTGGTGGTTCGATTTCTTACGGAGGTGACGGATGGACGAGCGGGCGCATGTTGTCGTGGCGGACGACTACAATGATGTGTACGAGACCGCGCCCGCTGTAGAGCGTCTGCGCGAGCGGGCGACGGTGACGATCCATACGACGATGCCGAAATCGCTCGATCTCGATCAATGGGTGGAACGGCTGAAGGACGCGACGATTGCGGTCGCGAACCGGGAGCGCATCCCGCTCAAAGCGCCGCTCCTGGACCGGCTGCCGCGCCTTGAAATGATCGCGCAGACAGCGGGCGGTGGTAGCCACCTCGACCTCGCGGCGGCGACGGAGCGCGGCATCCTCGTTACGGGCACGAGCGGTGCGAGTGCATCCACCGCCGAACTGACGGTCGCGCTCATGCTCGCGGCGATGCGGCGCATTCCGTACGGCGATGCCGAACTGCGTGCCGGGCGGTGGTCGCAGTTCGTCGGGCGGGAGTTGGCCGGCAAGCGGCTCGGCATCGTCGGGTTGGGCCGGATCGGCAGCCAGGTGGCGCGCGTCTGCGTCGCGCTCGGCATGGATGTGCGAGCGTGGAGTCCGACGCTGACCGAGGAGCGCGCGGCGGCAGTCGGCGCAATGTATCAGGACTTGGAAA
>JALYXG010000229.1 GCA_030947205.1 Chloroflexota bacterium | reverse complement strand
ATGAAGGTGCGCGACAATATCGCCTTCGGCCTGCGGATGCATCATGTGCCAAAGTCCGAGATCGCCCAGAAAGTCGAGCGTGCCGCCGATCTTCTGCAACTGACGCCGTACCTCGATCGCTACTCGGCGCAACTCTCCGGCGGGCAGCGGCAGCGCGTCGCGGTGGCGCGGGCGATTGTCATGGAGCCATTGGTGCTGCTGATGGATGAGCCGCTCTCCAACCTCGACGCACTCCTGCGGCTCAACTTCCGTAGTGAGTTGAAGCGCCTGGTGCAGGAGATCAAGACGACGACGATCTACGTCACGCACGATCAGGTCGAGGCGCTCAGTCTCGGCGACCGCATCGCCGTGATGCGCGACGGCGAGATCGTCCAGTGTGGCACGCCGATGGAGGTCTACAACAACCCGGCGACGGAGTTCATCGGCAGTTTCATCGGCAACCCGCCGATGAATTTCCTGCAGGGACGGCTTCGGCACGAGAACGGGCGTGCGCACGTCGCCATCGGCGAACATATGCTGAATGCCCCATCGGCGCTGGCGGCGGGGCCGGACGGCGACGTGCTCGTCGGCATCCGTGCGGAGAATATTCAGGCCGATTTGCAACCGACCGCCGATGCCCTCGCCGCCCGCGCCGAGGTGATCGAGCCAGTCGGGGCGAACCTACTGATCACGGCGGTCGTCGGCGACCAGCGGATCAAGGTGCTGACGCGCACCGACTTTCCGATCGAGACGAACGGGGCACTCTGGTTGCAGCCGGAGTGGGACAAACTGCGCTGGTTCGATCCGGCGACGCACCGGGAGATTGCGAGCGAATGAGCACAGCGCATCAGCCGTTCGGCGGATCGCCGGAGCAGTTGGCCGTCCGCGCGGCGGAGGTGCTGCGCGAGAACGATCTCGGCGGCTGGACGAAGGCCGCGCCGCGCCTCTATCCGCACCAGTGGAGTTGGGACAGCGCCTTTATTGCCATCGGCCTCGCGCACCTCGATACCCGGCGCGCGGCGCAGGAATTGCGCGTGCTCTTTGCCGCACAGTGGGCGACGGGGATGGTGCCGCACATCGTCTTCAATCCGGCGGCGGGCGGCTACTTCCCCGACCCTGCGCGGTGGGGCACGACGGTCGCGCCCGCGAAACCGGCGGACGTGCTGACGAGCGGCATGTGCCAGCCGCCCGTCCACGCCATCGCAGCACACGCGATCTGGGAAACCGCGCGGCAGCGGGGCGAGGCGGAAGCCGCCGATGCGACGGCTTTTCTGCGCGAACTCTACCCGCGCCTGCTCGCCTGGCACCGCTACCTCGCCACCGACCGCGACCCGGAGCGATCCGGGTTGGTGACGATCTACCACCCGTGGGAGAGTGGCGCGGACAACTCGCCCGCATGGGATAGCGCGCTGGCGGCGATCACCGTCGGCGATCTGCCGCCGTATGAGCGGCACGACCTCAAGCACGCGGACCCCTCGATGCGCCCGACGATGGTGGAGTACGACCGCTACCTCTGGATTGTCGAGGTGATGAAGCGCGGGCGGTACGATGAGGCGACGACCTACCGGACGAACCCGTTCCTCGTCAAAGTCGTCTGGTTCAGCGCGATCTTTGTCGCCGCGAACGACGCCCTCCTGAAAATTGCGGAAATCGTTTACGCACCGGACGCGGAGCGCGCGACCATCACCGAGTGGCGCGACCGTGGTCTGCGCGGCCTCGAAGAACGCTGGGACCCAACGCTCGGTCTCTGCCTCGATTATGACTTGCGGGCGGGACAACCAATCCCGGTGCGGGTGATGGGTGGCTTCGCGCCGCTGATCGCCGGGCACCTGACGCCGGAGCGGCAGGCGACGATCCTCGCGACGCTCGATGGAGCGGCGTGGCTCGGCCATCCGCGCCTCCGCTGGCCCGTGCCGCCGAGCACCAGCCCGGACGATCCCGCATTCGATCCCCACCGCTACTGGCGTGGCCCGACGTGGCCGGTGATGAACTGGCTCTTCTGGTGGGCGCTCCTCCAAGCCGGGGAGACGGAACGGGCCGCGAACCTGCGCCAAGCCTCGCTCGACCAACTCACGGACGGCTTGTTCGGCGAATACTACGAACCGTTCACCGGCGAACCGCTCGGCTCCCTCGACCAATCCTGGACCGCCGCCGTCGCCCTCGATTGGCTTGCGAAGGAGCAATGAGTAATCAGTTCATTTTGATAGCGCTCGCCTTCGGCCTGGTAGCACCCCAGTGAACCGTGGTCAGGCAGCATCGGACATCTCCCGTAGCCATTTTGGTGGTCGCCCCCGTCGTTTGACGACGGGTAAGGGAACGGGATTGGTCGCCTGTCCGCCGTGGCCAGTCTGCCACCGTGCGCTCGTCCAGCCCGAAGGCCGCCACAATCGTCTGCACCGGACACCCCCACGCCAGCAGCGTCACCACCGTGACGACAAGGGCGTACGGCTTCTGCACGCGATACAAGGCCGTGTCCTTCGTGGTACTGAAGGTCGCGCCGCACCGCGTGCACCGATACCGCCGCTCCTTCCGGCTGTGGATGACGATCTGCCCCGCGCCTGCGCGCCCAGAGACCCAACACTGCGGACTGCGGATTGTGGCAAACTTGTTCCTGCGGGTTCACGCGGCTCCTCCTGCTGACGTCAGACATCAGTAAGAGTGCTGCGGAACCCGTCCTTTTCAACCCCCGCCCCATCCACGGTTCCCTGGGGTGCTACCCTGGGCGGTGGCGGCATGAATCCTTATCTTGACGCCTATGGGGCACACAGCCGTGCGCCCTCCCTTCTCGGTCCTCAGTCTTCAGTCCTCAGCCCTTCGTCCTACCCCCAGATACCGTGCCTGGAGCGCGTCGTCCGCCGCGACATCGGCCATCGCGCCGGTGTAGACCGTCCGGCC
>JALYXG010000206.1 GCA_030947205.1 Chloroflexota bacterium | reverse complement strand
GCCTCCTTCGCCGGGCAGCACGACACCTTCCTCAACATCTGCGGCGCGGACGCGGTGATCGCGGCCGTCGAGCGCTGCTGGGAATCGGCCTACACGGATCGGGCCCTGGAGTACCGTCGCCGGCAGGGATTGTCCACCGAACACGTCGGGCTCGCGGTGCTCGTGCAGCGCCTCGTCCCGGCGGATGTCTCGGCGGTCGTTTTCAGCGCGAACCCGATCACGGGCGATCGTGGTGAGGTCGTCATCAATGCGAGCTGGGGCCTCGGCGAGAGCATCGTTGGCGGCACCGTGACGCCGGACACCTTGATCGTTGGTAAGGCCGACCATACGGTCCATTCCCGCCTGATCGCGGAGAAGCGACGGATGACGATCGCCATCCCGGGTGGCACGCGCGAGGTGGACGTCCCGCGACTGCTGCGGACGCAGCCCACACTCAATGAGATACAGATCGGAGCAATGGCGGCACTTGCTTCCGCGCTGGAGAGCACGATGGGGTGGCCGGTCGACGTGGAGTGCGCCTTCCACGGCGACCGCCTCTACCTGCTGCAGTGCCGCCCGATCACGACGCTCACCGCCGAGCACCCGCTCGCCGCGCTCGCCCTCGCGAGCGGCCGCGCCGGTGCGGCGCTCACCGGCATGTGAAATGGACGTCGCGTGCGACCGACGCGCGATCAACACGTTAGGGGGAATGGTATGGCACAGGAGACGACGCAGGCGACGACGGAGGCGGTCACGCCCCGCACGATCCCGACCCCGCCCGACTTCCCGGTCGTCTGGGAGCGGCCCGAGGACGCGGGCGCCTTCTGGACGCGCGACCCGATGCATTTCGTGTCGCAAATCACCCCCCTCGAGGGCGCGTATTTGCGCCGGTTCATGGATATCGGCTTCCGCTCGGCGGCGCATCAGCACGACCTGCCCGTCCACTTCATCGCGCGTCGCATCAACACCCACTTCTACCAGGCCCTCGTCCCGATCACCACCGACCATGCCGCTCTCGAGGCGATCGAGCAGCGGAGCGAGCGGACCCTGGGCGCGGCGGTGGGGCGCCTGGGCGCGGCGTGGCGGGAGGAGTACCTGCCCGAGATCGAGCGCTACATCACCGACTGGGAAGCGTTCGACCTGGCGGCCGCGACCATGCCGGCGCTGATCGCCCATCTCGATGAGAGCATCGCCCGCACCACGCGCCTGATGGAGATCCACTTCCTCATTGCGATGCCGATGCTCCTCGGCATGAGCCTGTTCGACGAGCTCTATACCGAGCTCTTCGGCAAAGGTGACGCATTCGCCGCCTACCAGCTGCTGCAGGGATTCGACAACAAGACGATTGAGGCGGATCGGGCGCTGTGGAAGCTGGGACGCGTCGCGGCCGCCTCCGACACGGCGCGTCGCGTGCTGGAGGAGCGGGCTACCGCAGACGTGCTCCCCGCCCTCGAGGCCACGGCGGAGGGGCGCTCCTTCCTCGAAGCACTCCGCGCCTACCTCGAGACCTACGGGAAGCGGAGCGACACCTGGTTCCTGCTCTCCGAGACACCGTGGATTGATGACCCGGCACCGGTGGTGCGCAACCTCAAGGACTACGTGACGCAGCCGGATCGCGACCCGGACGCGGAGATGGCGGCGCTCGCGGCGGCGCGCGAGGCAGCCCTGGTGGAGATTCGCGCGCGGCTCGAGGGCTACCCGCAAGCGGTGCGCGATCAGTTCGAAGGGCTGTTGCAGGCGGCGCAGACCGGGACGGTGCTCCAGGAGGACCACAACTTCTGGATCGACTTCCGCAGCACCTACGAGATGCGGCGGGTGGTGACGGAGCTCGGGCGGCGCTTCGTCGCGGCAGGTGCGCTCGACGCGGCGGACGACGTCTTCTATCTCACCTTTGACGAGATCAGGGAGACGGCGGACTCCTTGCCGCAGCGGGAGCCGCGGGCGACAGTCGCGGAGCGGAAGGGGGAGATGGCCCACTTCGCGGCCATCCCACCGCCATTCGCGCTCGGCACCGAGCCGCCCGGCCCGCCGCCCGACAACCCGATCGGCCGCGCCATTGGCAAGTTCTTCGGCGGGCCACCTCAGGAGTCGGCGGAGCCGGGCGTGCTGAAGGGGAACGCGGGCTCGCGCGGTATCGTGCGCGGTACGGCGAAGGTCATCCGCTCCCTCGCCGAGGCGGGCAAGCTGCACAAGGGCGACATCCTCGTGGCGGAGACGACGGCCCCGCCGTGGACACCGCTCTTCGCAACTGCCGCTGCCGTCGTGACGGACACCGGCGGCATCCTCAGCCACTGTGCGGTCGTAGCGCGGGAATATATGATCCCCGCCGTCGTCGGCGTCGGCATGGCAACGCACGTCATTCAAGACGGCATGACCCTCGAAGTAGACGGCACCGCAGGCACCGTGCGCATCATTGGCTGAACGATCTGTCGTCGTACGTGCCGCCTTCCCATCGCGGGGAGGCGGCATACCCATGTTCGGTGAAACACAAGGAAGCTTGTCCCATCGGTACCGGAAATGCCTGCTCGTGATGGGCTATTGATGACAGAGGGATTCGAGGCCATTTGGAGATGTCCACCCCATCGATACACCGTGAGGAACTGACGCCCGTCGCGATCCTGAAATCGCCGGACGAAACAGTCGCGCCGCCGAGCAGCGAACGGCGGGTGATCGTTGCGATCGCCCTCGGCACGATGCTCGCCCCACTCAACTCGACGATGATCGCGGTCGCATTGCCGCGGATCATCCAAGACTTCCACGTGCGCGTCTCGACAGCGGGTTGGCTCGTCACAACCTATCTGATCGTGATGGCCTCGTTGCAGCCGGTGGCGGGAAAGCTTGGCGACCGTTTGGGTCGCCGCCGCCTCATCCTCGGCGGGCTGATCTACTTCGGCATTGCCTCGCTCGGCGCGACGCTCGCCACCAGCCTGCCCCTCCTCTTCTTCTTCCGCATCCAGCAGGCGGTCGCCGGGGCGATCGCCCTGCCGAACGGCACCGCCCTCGTCCGCGATGTTGTCCCGCTCGAACGGCGTGCCCGCAGCTTCGGGATGATCGGCAGCGCGACCGCCTTCGCCGCTGCGCTCGGCCCGCCGATCGGCGGCGTGCTCGTGCAGACGCTGGGCTGGCGGTCGATCTTCTTCGTCAATGTGCCGCTCGTCCTCGCTGCCGTGCTCCTCGGCTGGCGCGCCATACCCGCGACGCGGACCGAGGGTGGCGGCCGCGCCTTCGATGTCGTCGGGGCGTGCCTGCTCTCCGCCGTTCTGATCGGCCTGACGGTGCTTCTCACGCTGAGCAAGCGGGCGGAGAGCGCGCTCCTGCCCGCGCTCGGCGCGCTGGCACTGGTCGGACTGGCAGTCGTATTTATCCGGTATGAACTGCGCCACCCCGACCCTGTGTTGCAACCGCGCTTCTTCCGCGTGCGGTCGTTCGCGGCGGCGAATGGCGCGATCGCCCTGAGCAACCTGGCGATGTACTCGACCCTGCTCACCGTACCGATCCTGTTGTCGCGACGGGGTGGCTGGTCGAGCGCGAAGGTCGGCGCGGTGCTCATCATGCTCTCGGGCGCGATGGTCGTGTGCAGCCCGCTCGGCGGCCGGCTCGCGGATCGGATCGGGCGGCGCCGGCCGACGGTCATCGGCCTCGCGCTCCTGACGCTCGGCGTACTGCCCCTCGCACTCGCTGGCAGCGGGATCGCCATCCCGCTCCTCCTCGGTAGCCTCGGTGTAGCGGGGATCGGGATCGGGCTCTCTTCTGCCGGGATGCAGACGGCGGCGATCGAGGCGGTTGGCCCGGGCGGAGCGGGGGTCGCCTCCGGTGTCTTCTCGACGAGCCGCTACTTCGGCAGCATCGTCGGCTCGGTCATCCTCGCCGGTCTGCTCGGCGCATCGGGCGGCGGCGGTTTCAAGTCCGTCTTCATCATGGTCGCGGTCGCGGCGCTCCTCTCCGCTCTGGTCGCGCTCGCCCTCCGCGACCATCCCGCGAACGATAAAGAGCCCTGAAGAATTCCGCCATGAAGCCTTGAATGTGACACCGCAATCGCCATTCTCCTCAACTGAGGACACGCCCTCGTACCCTTTTGTGCTCGTCGCGTCTTCGCGGTCCTTCCCGGTTTCACGGCGACCAGGCGGGGAAGGTGGCAGTGTCAGTGTCGGGGGAGAGCGTGCGCGATTGGAGGCCCTGGAAGTTAGTTGTGAGGAGGCGACCGGTGGGGGAAACGATGAGGACGCGCAGGCCGTCCGCCGCGACCGCGCCGCCGGAGCCGGTCGCGAGGGCGCGCTGATCCTTGCCGTCGGCGGTCGCGACGATGAGGGTGCGCACGCCGCCCGACTCACGCGTGGCGACAATGCGAGTGCCGTCGGGCGTCCATGAAGGGGAGCGGAAGGCGACGCCATTCGTACCGGCGAGGACGAGTTGGAGGCCGAAACC
>JALYXG010000169.1 GCA_030947205.1 Chloroflexota bacterium | reverse complement strand
CCGGGCCGCGTGAAGGCGTAGACTTCCCGCCCTTGATGCCGCGCGACCTGCGCGAGGATATGCGCCGCGTTGCCGAAGCCATACAGCCCAACGCGCCGCGCGTCGCCGATCATCGTGTAGGCACGGTAGCCGATCAGCCCGGCGCAGAGGAGTGGCGCAGCCTGGTCGTCCGGATAGCCCGCCGGGATCGGAAAGCAGAAGCGCTCGTCCGCGACCGTATATTCTGCGTAGCCGCCGTTGATGTCATAGCCGGTGAAGCGGGCGTTGTCGCAAAGATTCTCGCGGCCGCTGCGGCAGTAGGGGCAGGTGCCGTCCGTCCAGCCGAGCCACGGCACGCCGACGCGGTCGCCCCGTTTGTACCGCGTCGCCCGCTCCCCCATTGCCTCGACGATGCCGACGATCTGATGGCCGGGGATGAGCGGCAATGTGGGGTGCGCCAGTTCGCCATCGAGGATGTGCAAGTCCGTCCGGCAGATACCGCACGCGCGGACACGGATCAGTACCTGATCGGGCGCGGGCATCGGCGTCGGGAGGTTCGCCAGGCGGAGCGGCTGGCCGGGCGTATCGAGGACCATTGCGAACATCATTACGCACCTCCTCCGTAGAGATCGTCGCATCATCGGTGACAAGGATCGCCTGCACCAATGATATACCCGCAGGCCGGGGGTTAGGTCTCCCGACGACGGAGTTCTGGTACAATCATCGTCTTGTTCGGTTCGCCGGAATGGGTCGCTTTTCCGCCGAACATCAAATCGCAAACCACGCCGCGCCCGTCGCGGAAATCGCCGGGAGAATCATCTGTGTCACCCCTACCGCCGCCGAGCCGACCGCGCCCCGGTGGCATCCCGAACCGCCCCGCCCTCTCTCCCGCCGTGCCGACCGCGCCGATCTACGTCGCCGTGGATGTCGAGGCGACCGCGAATGAGCGCAACAATGAGATCATCGAGGTCGCGGCGATCACTTTTACGAGCGAGCGCATCCTCGAACGATGGTCCTCGTTCGTCCGGCCCGTCCGGCCCGTGCCACTCGCCACGGCGCAACTGACCGGCATCACGAATGCGATGCTCCAGGCCGCGCCGCCCTTCGCGAGCGTCGCCCCGCAACTGCGCCACTTCGTCCAGCGCTATCCGATCGTCGGGCAGTCGGTCGAGATTGACCTGAAACTGCTCGCCGCGCAGGGGTTGCTTCTCGACAATCCGACCTACGACACCTACGAACTGGCGACGCTCCTGCTGCCCGATTTACCGGTCTACAGCCTGGCGCGCATCGCCGAGCGGTTGCAGGTTGGCACGTCGCAGGAGCATCGCGCACTCGGCGATTGCGAGCTGACCGCCGCCGTCTTTCGCGCCCTGCTGGACCGGATCGCGGAGTGCGACACGGAAACATTGGGCGAACTGTCGCGCCTCGCCGACCTCGGGCAGTCGCCCTTCACGCGGTTGTTCCGGCAGGCACAGCGGGACAAGCAGCAGGAGACGTTCGGCGGGGGCGCGGGGGCGAGTATCCTCCAGCAGTTGCGCGCCCAGGCGGGCGGCGGGCAGGCGGAAAAGGAGGGCGGCGTTGACCTGATGTACCTCATGCCCCGCCCGCGCCCCGAACCACTCCGCGATACCGGTAGCCAGCGCCCGCTCGATACTGCCGCGATCCTCGATACATTCCGTCCCGACGGCCCCTTCGCCGAGGCGTTCCCGCACTACGAGCACCGCCCGCAGCAGATGGACATGCTCGCCGCTGTTGCGGACGCCTTCAACAAGGAAGAAACGCTGCTCGTGGAGGCGGGTACCGGCACCGGCAAATCAGTCGCGTACCTTGTCCCGGCGGTCGCGCACGCGGTCGAGCATGGCGAAACGGTCGTAGTCAGCACCGCGACGATTGCCTTGCAGGACCAACTGGCCAAAAAGGACATCCCGGACTTGCAGGCGGTGCTCGCGATGATCGGCGGCACGCCCGCTGCGAACGGTGCGGGGCTGCCCGCCGACTTCCGCGCGACGGTCGTCAAGGGGCGGTCGAATTATCTCTGCCTGTACCGCTGGTTCAAACTGCGCGGCAATCCGGCCCTGGCGCCTGCAGAGGCGCGGCTGATGCTCCGGCTCCTGCTTTGGCTGCAAACGACGGACTCCGGCGATGTCGGCGAAATCCGCTTCACGGACGACGAGCGTCGGCTCGGCATTATTCAGGCGTGGAACCGCGTCAACGCCGGGCAGGACAGTTGTCCGTCGTCGTGCGTCTTCCAGAAGCGGGGGCAGTGCTTCGTCCAACGGGCACGGCGGGCGGCGGAGAACGCGCACGTCGTGATCGTCAACCACGCGCTCTTGCTCTCCGACATGACGACGAACAGCGGTGTGTTACCGCCCTATGAGCATCTGATCGTGGACGAGGCCCATCATCTCGAAGACGAGGCGACGAACCAACTCGGCTATGCCTTCGAGCGTGTGACCGTGCTCAACTTCCTCAATCTGCTCGCGGAGCCGCACGCCGAGGGGCCGCGTGGCCTGCTCACCGACCTCTCCATCCGCGTCCGCACCGGCAAAACGCCGAAGGATGTGCAGGAGGATGTCGCGCGGCTCTGCGACGAACTGCTGCCGCGCATTGACGAGACGCGCACCCTGACGCTCGCCCTCTTCGACCGCCTCGCCGCCTTCCTCGCCCACCGGCCCCAGAACGAGACGGACACCCGCCTGCGCATCACCCAGAATGTCCGCAACGACACGGGATGGACGGAAGTGGAGATCGCCTGGGATAATCTCTCCTTCCCGCTCGGCACGATCCAG
>JALYXG010000132.1 GCA_030947205.1 Chloroflexota bacterium | reverse complement strand
TGCGCGGCCCGGCGGGCAATATCGAATTCCTCGCCTGGTGGTCGCCGGGGGCGCCGTTGGATGCGACTGAGACTGCGGAGCGGATTGTGGCCGCGCTCGCGATGGCGCCGGGAAGGTAACGCGACATGACCAAGCGCGCGGGTGTTGGCGCAATCGGGATGCTCGTCCATCCGCAGAATCCGGCGGCGCGGGAGACCGCGCGGCGAATCCGCGAGCGGCTCGATGCCGACGCGATCCCGTGCTGGGAAGAGTCCACGCGCGCGACCGATGTTTCGGAAACGCACCTCGCCTCGACGCGGCTGCTGCTCGTCCTCGGCGGTGACGGTTCGCTGATGCGCGCGGCACAACTGACCGCGCCGCGCGATATTCCGGTCGTTGCCGTCAGCCTCGGTCGCCTCGGCTTTCTTGCGGAACTGACGCCCGAAAACGCCGTCGATTTGCTGCCGCAATTTCTTGCCGGCAACTACTGGTTGGATCGTCGGCTGATGCTCGAGGTGACAGTCGTGCGTGCCGATGGCACGAGCACGACCGTCCTCGCCGCCAACGACGCGGTCGTCACCAACCCGAAGCCGTCGCGCGTGCTTGACATCAGTTGCGCCGTGGACGATGCGCCGGTGACGACGTTTGTCGCCGACGCCTTCATCGTCTCGACGCCCACCGGCTCGACGGCGTACAACCTCGCCGCGCACGGCCCGATCGTCGCGCCGTGGGCGCGGACGATGATCCTGACGCCCGTCGCGCCACACCTTAGTTCGATTGACACGCTGGTCATCTCGTCGGATGCGCGGGTCACGCTCGTCGCGTCGTCCCGCGAGGGCGCGGTGCTAACATCGGACGGTCAACTCGATGTGGCGCTCGGGAGCGGCGATGTCGTCAACATCTGCGCGTCGCCGCATACCCTGGCGCTCGCGCGCGTCAACCCCCGTAATCATTTCTACGCCACGCTCGTCAGTCGCCTGATCCGGCGCGAGCAATGGGGCACGAATGCACCAAGTGGTTCCTGATCCCTTCGCGGCGCTCCGTGCGGCGCTCCGAGCCAAGGGGGACAACCAAACATATCCCGTGAGACTGGATGTAGGCCGCGAAGGTCGGGTTGGCGTTCCCGAAGTGATCTACGCGCCGGGGAAAAGTGCGAGCAACCTGATCGTAGCAGTACGTGGGTTGCTCGCGGCGCGTGGCAGGGTGATCGTCAGTCGCGTGAGCGAGGCGGACGCCGCGTTGCTGCGGTCGCATTTCGCGGATGCGCTGGTCGAGATCGGCGAGGGGATGCGGACGGCGCGTGTGACGACCGGGGAGTACCGCGAACTGTTCGCGGGTGGGCACGTCGGCATCGTGACGGCGGGCACGTCCGATTTGCCTGCTGCAGACGAAGCGCGCGCGATGGCCGAGGCGATGGGGTGCGCGGTGCGCGTCGTTGCGGATGTTGGTGTCGCGGGGTTGCACCGGCTGTTTGCGCCGCTGGAAAGCCTCCTTGGGTGGGGCGCGGACGCGCTAATCGTCGCTGCCGGCATGGACGGCGCGCTGCCGTCGGTCGTCGCCGGGCTTGTGCCGCTGCCCGTCATCGGCTTGCCGACGATGATCGGCTACGGTGCGGGCGGTCAGGGCGAGGCGGCGCTGCTCTCGATGCTCCAGACCTGCGCGCCCGGATTGACGGTTGTGAATATTGACAACGGCATCGGCGCAGGCGTCGCCGCCGCCCGAATCGCCAACCAATCGGCGCGGGCACAAGAGCGATCAGGGCGTGTCGCGGGGGGTGGGCATCCAGCCACGGGCGGTGAGCAGTGAGCGCGCCATTTTGAGCGGGTTTGTTCGCCCAGCGATCAGTGCCGGGACGGCCGCGTGCATCGTCGCGGGGGCCGTCAGGTAGCGATCCACCGCCACGCGAACCTCGTTGTGAACGAGCGCCTGCACCTCCGCCCAGAGCCGCACCGCCTGCCGCTGCTCGCCGTCGGGTGACGCTTGCAGATAGGCGCGATGGGCCTCGATTGCCTCGACGAGCGCGGGGACGCCGTTGCCGTCGGCCGCAGTCGTCGCGACGACGGGGCGCGACCATTGATCGGCCTGATTCGCCGCCTCAGCTACCTCGCGCAGGTCCTCGATCATCGCCTCCGCGCCCGGCAGTTCGGCCTTGTTGACGACATACACGTCGGCGAGTTCGAGAATGCCCGCTTTGAGCGCCTGCACATCGTCGCCGCTGTTCGGCGTCTGGACGAGGACGATAGTCGCGGCGACGGTCGAAATCGTTACGCCATCCTGCCCAGTGCCGACGGTTTCGATAATGATCCGGTCGTAGCCCGCGACATCCATCAGCCGCGCGGCCTGCATCGTCGTCAGGCCGAGGCCGCCGTGCTGCCCGCGTGCCGCGCTCGAACGGATGAAGACGCCCCGGTCGGCGGATGCCGCCGTCATGCGGATGCGGTCACCGAGTGTCGCGCCGCCGGTGCGTGGGCTGACCGGATCAACGGCGAGCACCGCAACGGTCAGGTCGCGCGCGCGATAGGTGCGCACGAGTGCGTCGGCGAGCGTGCTCTTGCCTGCGCCCGGTGGCCCGGTGATGCCGACAATGTGCGCGCGCCCGGCGTCCGTGAAGACCGCTTCCGAGAGCGCCAGCCCTTCGGGGTCGCCCGATTCGACGAGCGAGATGCCGCGTGCGAGGGCGACGCGGTCGCCCGCTTTGATGCGCGCGGCCAGATCGGCGATGTTGTGACGGGGCGGGGCGGTCATGGTGCGCCGCCGGGCGTCGAAAGGCGGCGGTTGCGCGGCGCATGCTCCTTGATAAAGGCGATGCTCGTCGCGAGCGGCGTCCCCGGCCCGAAGATGGCGGCGACGCCCGCAGCCCTGAGTTCCGCCGCATCGTCCGCCGGGATGACCCCGCCCGCGACGACGAGGATATCGCCGAGGCCGACGGCGCGCAGGCCGGCGATCACGCGCGGGAAGAGCGTCGCGTGCGCGCCGGAAAGACTGCTGAGGCCGAGCACATCAACATCCTCCTGAATCGCCGCCTCGACGACCATCTCCGGCGTCTGGTGCAGTCCGGTGTAGATCACTTCCATGCCGGCATCGCGCAAGGCGCGCGTGAGCACCTTCGCACCTCGGTCGTGGCCGTCGAGTCCCACTTTGGCGATCAGGACACGGATCGGGCGATTTTCCATCGCAGTTGCTCCCCATCTCTCCCATTGCGGCGGTCGTCCGCTGTCCAGATCATTGTACTCGGATCGCGGTTACCGGGGTGCATACACGTAAAAGCCTTCGCCGCTTTTCTTGCCCGATTTGCCCGCCGCGACCATCTGGCGTAGGAGCGGGCAAGGCCGGTATTTGTCGTCCCCAAGCCCGTGATGGAGCACTTCCATAATGTTCAGGCAAACATCGAGGCCGATGAAATCGGCGAGTTGGAGCGGACCCATCGGATGCGCCATGCCGAGTTTCATCACGGTATCTATCGCGTCGCGATCAGCCACACCCTCCATCAGGCAGAAGATCGCCTCATTCAGCATCGGCATCAGGATGCGGTTGGAGACGAAGCCGGGGTAATCGTTCACCGAAACGGGCGTCTTGCCGAGCGCGCGGGCGAGCAGTTCGGTGGCCGCATGCGTGGCATCACTTGTCCGCGCACCGCGCACGATCTCGACGAGGCCCATCACGGGCACGGGGTTGAAGAAGTGCATGCCGATGACCTTTTCCGGGCGCTTTGTTGTCGCCGCGAGGACGGTGATCGAGATCGAGGAAGTGTTCGAGGCGAGGATTGTGCCGGGCGGACAGATCGCGTCGAGGCGAGCAAAGATGTCGCGCTTCACCGCCTCATTCTCAAACGCCGCCTCGATTACCATATCCGCCCCCGCTGCACGTTCGAACTCGGTCGTGCCCATCACGCGCGCTTGGACGGCCTCGGCATCGGTGGCGGTCAACGATCCTTTCCTGACGATTCGGTCGAGCGATCCGGCGATGGTTCGCACTCCACGAGACACTGCGGCATCGTCCACATCAATCATCGTCACGTCCAGCCCGGCGGCGGCAACCGTCTGGGCGATGCCCGCACCCATCGCACCCGCGCCGATGACCGCGATGCGGCGAATGCGTGGTGCCTCACTGTCGGTCATGTCGGATTTCCTTCCACGCGGCCACGTGTGGCCGGTTCTTTTGCTGCCGCGACCGGCTCGCGCGGTGCGTTGACCTCACGCATCACTTCCTCCATGTCGCGCGTCAGCCAGAGTCGAATCGCCTCGGCGGCGGCGGGCAGAATCTCATTCGCCAGCGTATCGCGCTCGCTCGGCGCGAAGAGTTTGAGGACGTGGCCCATCGCCTTGCCACCGCCGGGCGGGCGGCCGATGCCGAGGCGGAGGCGCGGAACCTCCTGCGTGCCGAGCGCCTGGATGATGCTACGGAGGCCGTTGTGCCCCGCCGCACTGCCACCGGGTCGAATCCGCAGCGTGTCGAACGGCAGATCAGCCTCGTCGTAGACGACCAGGACGCGATGCGTTGGCACCTTGTACCAGTGAACGAGTTGGCCGACGCTCGTGCCGGAGGCGTTCATGAAGGTTTGCGGGCGGGCGACGACGATTGAGCGCCCTTCGGCCTGCCCGGTGGCGATCTCTGCCTGCATCCGCTTGCCGCTGAAACGCAGATCGTACCGCTTGGCGAATGCGCTCACCGCCATGAAGCCGATGTTGTGGCGCGTGCGCTCGTATTCCTTGCCCGGATTGCCGAGGCCGACGATCAGCGCGTCAACTGGCACGTTTCCTCCTTCGTCCGATCCCGATTTCACATATCCTGTGCGGCGTCGCGAGCGCCCGCTCATAGACATCCGCAGTTTCGCGCGCCGCCCGCGCCCATGAGAATTGGGCGGCTTGCCGGTATCCCTTCGCCCGCAACTCCGCGCGCCGGTCGGGGTCGCTGCCGAGCAACGTCATCGCCCGTGCCCATGCGCGTTCATCATTCGGGGTGGCAACAAGCGCCGCGTCGCCCGCGATTTCGCGCAAGGCCCGTGCCGTGCTGATAACCACCGGTGTGCCCGATGCCATCGCCTCGACCACCGGCAAACCGAAACCCTCGTCCCACGACGGCATCAGCAGCGCCGTCGCACCATGATACAGCGGCAGCAACTCCGTTGGTGACACCTCGCTGCGCCAAACAACGCCAGGCTCTGTTTTGAGTCGGGCAATCGTCGCGGCGACATGCCACCCTTCGGCGCCAGCGACAACGAGCGCGGCGGGATCGTCGGTCGCCCGGCGATAGGCGGCGTAGGCATCGAGGAGCATGTCGTGGTTCTTGCGCGGCTCGATCGTGCCCACCATGAGGAAATAACGACGTGGGAGGGTTGTGTCGCTGGGCGCGTCTATCGTCATATCGCGCGCGGCGGGCGGTTGGAATAAGGGATCGGCGGCCTCGTGGACGACGGTGATTGCTTCCGCGTCTGCGCCGAGCAAGGAGACAAGGTCGTTCCGTGTCGCCCATGAAACGGCGATGATCGCGTCCGCCGTGTGAACCGCCGTGGCGAGTTGACCGTAGTATCGTTGAGCGTCCGGCGTCAGGCGGTCGGGGTGGCGGACGAAGTCGAGATCATGCACGGTACTAACGGTCCGCCACGATCCGGCGGTGAGCGGGATGAAATCGGGGCTGTGGACGAGCGCCGGGAATGTGCGAAGCAACTCGATTGGCAATACGCACTGCTCGAACCGGTTGTGTGGCGGCGTCCAGAGTCGCGGTTGTCGGATGCCGTGTCTCGCGGGGAGAATCGGTTGCCCGCGTCGCGAATATCCGGCGATCAAGACGTGGCCACGCGCCGCCAGTTCCGGCGCGAGCGCAGTCGCCAGGCGTTGCGTGTACGACGCGATACCTCCCCGACGGTAGGCGCACATTCGGGCATCAATTGCGATCCGCGCCATGGCCCTCACTCCCCGCCACGCACCATGATATGCGCGGATGGTATACTGATGGGAAAGGGGACGCTTCGCAAGGGCATCGCCCCGCACAGAGTGAGTGGAGAACAAACACGCTATGGAATTTTTCGGCATCGGTGCGCCAGAATTGATGGTCATCCTCGTCATCGCGATCGTCATGTTCGGGCCGGACAAGATCCCGACGATGGCCGCACAGGTGGGGAAGACGATCCGCGACTTCCGGCGCTATACCAGTGAACTGACAAAGGAATTCGACGCCGCCACGGGTGACTTGCGGCAGGAGTTCCAGAATATTGCGGGCGACTTGCGCGGCGAACTCGAGGCGACGCAGGCCGATTTGCGCAGTCAACTCGATCTGACTGATGTCTTCAAGATGGACGCGCCGAAGGAGACCGTTGCCGCCTCCGTCGCCGCAACGATTGCGTCGGCCACGACGCTCGAACCGGCAGCCGTAGCCGATGGAGCCACAACCGCATTTGCTGAAGCGGCACAGCCCGAAACGATTACGGTGACGACGCCCTATGCGGACGCGCTCGCAGCGCAATCGGCTACCGAAACAGCTGCAGCGGTCGCACCCGTGGCAAGCGCCGCGACCAAGTCCGATCCGTTCGCGGACCTTGTTGCCCTTGTCGTTGAACCGCCCGCGACAGAACCGGCGACGATCAGCGCGGCGCTGTCGGCGTCGGACGGAGTCGCGGACCTCGCTCCCGCGCTGGCTGTCGCGGAACTGACCCCGCCTGCGGTCGCCACAAACGGCCATCGTAAGGTCGTTGGCGGCAGTGTCACCGGCAGCACGTACCGCCGTCGGAAGTCAGCGTAGCATTGCGTTGGCAGACGCTTCCAACGCCGTGGGATCAACGATGGGAAACGTATCGAGCGCGACTAATCGCTCCAGGGTGGGCCACACCTCGGGCCGCTTGTGTACGCGGGTCGGGCGGCCGGAACGGTCAATAAAAAGATGATCCGTGAAACCGCCGGCGAGATGCGTGGCCTCTCCGTTCTGGATGCGATGCACCTGGTAGCCGAAGCGAACGCGTACACCGGTCAGCAGTTCGACGCGCGTGCCGATGGCAAGCAGATCGTCGTAGCGCGCCGCCAGGCGAAATTGCGCGCCGCACTCCTTGATCGGCATCTGGATGCCGTGCGTTTCCAAATCCGCGTACGTCATCCCCGTGGCGCGGACCAGTTCGCACCGTCCGATCTCGAAATACGCGAAGAAGTTGCTGTGGTAAATGAACCCCATCTGATCCGTCTCGGCGTAGCGCGTGCGGACCAACGCCGGGCGGTGCATCGTCGTTGCTACCATTATTCCCTCCCTTGTCGCGTCAACGCGCGGAGTGTAGCATACGATTCGGATTGCTCCTGTGGCTAACGATAGCGCCATCCCTGCCCACCCGTTCATGTTCGACGTCATAGGGATAGATCGCGAAACCGGGGGGCGCGCCGGGCAATTCACGACGCCGCACGGGGCGATTCGCACACCGGCATTTATGCCGGTCGGGACGCAAGCGACGGTGAAGGCGCTCGATCCCGATGATCTCCACGCGGTCGGCGCGCAAATTATCCTTTCGAACACGTACCACCTCAGTCTCCGACCGAGTGCGGAAATCGTCGCGGCGGCGGGCGGGCTGCACCGATTCATGGCCTGGGATGGACCGATCCTCACGGACAGCGGCGGATTTCAGGTCTTCAGCCTCGGGGCGCGGCGGACGATTGATGACGACGGCGTGACCTTCCGCTCCCACCTGGACGGCAGCCTACGCCGTTTCACGCCCGAAAGCGTCATCGCGCTCGAGGAAGCGCTCGGTGCGGACATTATTATGCCGCTCGACGAATGCGTCGCCCTCCCCGCTGACGATGCCACGACGCGCGATGCGCTGTATCGCACGCAGCGGTGGATGGAACGCGCACTTCATGCGAAGCGGCGCGACGATCAGGCACTGTTCGCGATCGTGCAAGGCGGATTGAACGATGCGCTGCGCCGCGAGGGCGCGATGTTCGCGGCGACATTGGATGTGCCCGGTATCGCCATCGGCGGATTGAGCGTC
Source organism: Chloroflexota bacterium (assembly GCA_030947205.1). Taxonomy (GTDB): domain Bacteria; phylum Chloroflexota; class Chloroflexia; order Thermomicrobiales; family JALYUS01; genus JALYUS01. Next base: position 1,370 of record JALYXG010000132.1, on the reverse strand, counting down.
GGTGAATCGAAGGAGGCGATGGACGTGACGCTCGCCGCGACGACCGAGCATCTGCCTCCCGACCGGCCGCGTTACCTGATGGGTGTCGGTGCGCCCGAAGACCTTTGGGCATGCGTTGCGCGCGGTGTTGATCTGTTCGATTGCGTGCTGCCGGCACGGGTTGCGCGTCACGGCGGATTGTATACCCCTCAGGGCCGAATCAGTATCGGCAATGCTCGCTATCGCGACGTGTATGCGCCGTTCGACCCGTCGTGTACCTGTCCAACCTGTCGGCGATTTTCCGGGGCCTACCTGCATCATCTGTACCGGACGAAAGAATTGCTCTGGTACCGACTGGCGACCATGCACAACCTCTGGTTCATCCTGCGGCAAATGGACGAGATTCGCGCTTCCATCCTCGACGGCACGTTCGTGTCGCGGCACGCGGCGTTTCGCGCGCGGTATCGGACGGCGGATCGCGGCGCGGCAGGACAAGTCCATGCGGAATTTGTGCGGAGCCGGAACGCGCGACCTGTCGTTTGACCGTGCCGCGCACGCTCCGTACAATATCGCGAGACGCGTGTGAACGTACGTACACACAGGTGAGGGCAAAAGGGATCGGTATGGGCACGAATCTGCAGCTTCCACAAACCGATACAGGCTCATCGCCGATGCTCGCTCCGACGCCTCGCTCCGCGCACGCCCAGATGCGGAGCGCGTGGCGCATCCTGCTGGTCAGTTTTGCCTGCTTCTCGCTCTTGGCGGCGGGTGTGACGGCGGGATTGACGACCTATCGCGCGAACGCGACCAAACCCCGCGGCGGGACCGTCCGCCAGATCGCCACAGGAAACCAGGCCCAAGTCCGCTCCCGGCAGATCGCGTTCTGGCACGATCTCGCCGAGGGGAGTGTGATCAGCGAAGGTGATACGATCCGTACCGGCGACGACACCCACATGACGGTTTCGCTGTTCGATGATTCGACGGTTGAGCTCTCCGCAAATACCGAAGTGACGTTCGCCGAGTTGCGCGCGTCGCAGTACATCGGCGCGAACGCCGCGATCCAGTTGCAGCAGGATCATGGCTATCTGATCGTCGCGGCGAGCGCGAATTCAACATACGACCGCGTCTCGCTCACTGTGCGGACGCACGGCAGCACGATCGAGTCGCGACAGCGGAGCACCCGGTTTCGCGTCCTCGTGCTGCCCGGTCAGCAGGATGATCCGGGGCGGGTGGATGTGTCGGTGCTGGACGGGCCGAATGTGACTGTCGAGGGGGCCGGGCAGCGTGTGACGGTGGCGAACGGGCAGCAGACGGTCGTTTCGGTCGGCGCGGCGCCCACCGCGCCGACCGTGAAGCAGCGGGAACTCGTCGAGAACGGCACGTTCCAGTTG
>JALYXG010000097.1 GCA_030947205.1 Chloroflexota bacterium | reverse complement strand
GTAGTCAGTAGTCGGTAGTCAGAGGGACCAATCCCGGTTCTGACTACTGACTACTCCCACAGGTACGCATCTTGCTTCATGAAAGGAACGAACAGGCCATGCGGTGATGTATGGCACAGCAAGAGCGAAAGGAGCGCAAACCGATGCGTATTAATCTCGGTACAAAGGTTGTCACCTCGGACGGCACGGATGTCGGCAAGATAGATCAGCTCGTCGTAGACCCGCGCACGGATCAGATGCAGGAATTCGTCGTCCGCAAGGGATTCTTCGTCGAGCACGACGTTATCATCTCGATTGGTGAAGTCGAGGATCGCGTTGGCAACGACGATGACGACACGCTCCATCTGCGGCTGACGGCCGATCAGGTGAAGCAGATGCCGGAGTTCGTCGAGCATTCCTACATGGCCGCGCCCGACGGCATGTATCCGGGCCTGTTCGGCAACTCGGTTGGGATGGGGGGCATGGCAGGCGGCGGGTTTCTCTGGCCCTCGCCGATCTATGAACCCGCCGCGCAAGGCTCGCTCGGGCGCGCCGGATTGCCCGCCGATGCACCGCTCGCCAATAGCGGCGGATCGAACCCTGTCGCACCCGGCATGATGGGCGACAGCTTGCGGGAATCGCGGCCCGGCAACGTCTTCCTTTCCACCGGCACAGACGTGAAGATGCGCAGCAATGGCGACAAAATCGGCACCGTGGACGAATTGGTCGTTGACCCCGCGCGCGGCAAAGTGACCGAGTTGATCGTCAAGAAGGGGCTGTTCGGCGGCAAGGAAATCCGCATCCCTACCCAGTTCATTGACGAGATTGACGACGATGCCGTGTATGTCTCCCTCGACAAAGACCGCCTCGAACGGTTTACCGTCAAGCAATAATTGGAATCGGAACCGAACTGAATTGAACCGCCAGGACGCCGAGGGCGCCGAGAGAGAAAGGTAATAGATTCTTTCTCTTTCCCTCTTGGCGTCCTTGGCATCTTGTATGTTGTGAGACCTACGGAGAATGTTGGTGGTACGGATGCCCTCTGGGCAGATTTTCAGCGTGCCTCCCAAGCGAGACGGCAGGCTGAAAAGCCTGCTACCACCGGGGAGGAGGGCAGCGGGGTAGGGCGAACAGAGCATCTTGGCGTTTCACTTTTGCCCCACCCCCCGATCGGTGTTCGCAAAATACGAATGCGACGATAGACAAAGCCAGCATAAATTATATCTTACATACCGGGGCCGACGTACGCCGCGCTCGCGCTCCTGAAAGAGGACATGCCGCGAGCACGGTTCCGCACGTTCCTAGTTCGCCGTAGCGGTCGGCATTGCAGCCTTGTACGCGGCTATGCTATACTTGCGACTAACTGATTGACGGGGGTGCCGCAGGGTGCGCCGACGTGTGAGGGGAGCAACGCCGATGGCTTTGCAAAAGCCGAAGAAGACCGACATCATCGTAGATTACGCGACGAAAGAAGGGGACACAGGTTCCCCCGAAGTGCAGATCGCGCTCCTCACCGCACGGATCAACCATCTGATCGAGCACCTGAAGCTGCACGATCATGACCACCACTCGCGGCGCGGGCTGCTGAAGCTCGTCGGACGCCGCCGCCGCTTGCTCGCCTATCTCAGCAGCAAAGATGCCGAGCGCTATCGTGCGGTCATCGCGCGGCTCGGGCTACGGCGATAATCCGGGTGGGGGCAGAATCGGTTTGATGCCAGCCAAACGCTGTCGGTTGTGGGTTTGTGGAACGAGTCTGAGAGCGGCTCAGGGGAATGACACCCCTGGGTCGCTTGTTTTTTTAATCGTAGGGAGGCGCCGATGACGTAACCGAGCACGACGGCTTGGGAAGCCTTGGGTATTGGAGCATGGATGTGCGCGTCGCGCGCCGTGGCGATCGCATCCATCCTCCAGTCCCTGAGTCTTTCCGCCCTGAACTGGTGTGGGATAACGCAATCCCACGAGGACTCACGAGACAGGCGCATTAGCGCCGGAGAGAAGAAAACACGAATGGCATATCCAACAGTACACACCGTGTCCGCCGAGTTCGGCGGGCGCACATTGACGCTCGAAACCGGGAAACTGGCGGAGCAGGCGATGGGCGCATGCACCGTCCAGTACGGCGACACGATCGTCCTTGCCACCGCTATCGGGGAGCGGGAAGCGCGCGAAGGGCTCGATTTCTTCCCGCTGACGGTCGAATACGAAGAGCGGATGTACGCGGCGGGGAAGATCCCCGGCGGCTTCATCAAGCGCGAAGGCCGGCCGACGGAAGCGGCGACGCTCGCCGCCCGCCTGACCGACCGACCGATCCGCCCCTTGTTCCCCAAGGGGTACCGCTCCGAGGTGCAGGTAATCATCACTGTCCTTAGCGCGGATCAGGAGAATGACCCGGACATTCTTTCGGTGATCGGCGCGTCCACGGCACTGATGCTGTCCGGCATCCCCTTTCAGGGGCCGGTCGCGGCGGCGCGCGTCGGCTACATTGACGGGAAACTCGTCGTCAATCCGACCAACCAGCAACTAGCCGACAGCCGGATGGATGTCGTCGTCGCGGGCACGAAAGCGGCCGTGATGATGGTCGAGGGGACGGTGAATATCCTGCCGGAAGAGACCGTGCAGCAAGCGATCGAACTGGCACATTCCTCCTTCCAGCCAGTCCTCGATTTGCAGATGCAACTCGTCGAAAAGGCGGGCAAGCCGCGCTGGGAAGTCCTGTCGCCCGTGAAGGATACCGCTGCCGCCGACGCGGTGCGCGGCTTTCTCGGCACGCGGCTGCACGATGCGATCTACCAATCGGACAAGACGCAGCGGCAAGCAGCGATCCACGCCCTCGGCGACGAAGTCCGCGCGCACTTTGGGGCGCAGGCAGAGGGTGCGGCGGTAAGTGTCCGCGCCGCGATGAGCGCCTTCGAGGATTTGGAGGCGGAAACGGTGCGGTCGGCGATCCTCAAGGATGGCGAGCGACCCGACGGGCGCGCGCTCACCGAGGTCCGCCCGATCTGGTGCGAGGTCGGCGTCCTGCCGCGTGCGCACGG
>JALYXG010000085.1 GCA_030947205.1 Chloroflexota bacterium | reverse complement strand
CGATGGCGGCGAGTGGTGCGGGTGGGAATGGCAAAAAACCGATTCTCGAAGTCGAGGGGCTAAAGACGCAGTTCTTCACCCGCGCCGGGATCGTCTATGCAGTGGATGGCGTCTCGTTCTCGGTGGACGAGGGAGAGACGGTCGGCATCGTCGGCGAGTCCGGCTGCGGCAAGTCCGTTACGTCGCTCTCGTTGATGCGCCTCGTGCCGAACCCGCCGGGCAAGATCGTGGACGGTCAGGTGACGTTCCGCGTGGACGACAAAATCTACGACATCCTCGCGATGAATGATTCCGAGATGCGCAAGGTGCGCGGGCATCACATGGCGATGATTTTTCAGGACCCGATGACCTCGCTCAATCCCGTGCTCTCGATCGGTTTTCAATTGACCGAGCCGCTGATGCTGCATCTCCACATGTCCAAGGAAGAGGCGCGGCAGCGGGCGATCGAACTGATGAAGCAGGTCGGCATCCCCGGCGCTGAAGAACGGCTCGATTCGTACCCGCACCAATATTCCGGCGGTATGCGCCAGCGCGTGATGATCGCCATCGCGCTCGCCTGCAACCCGAAATTGCTGATCGCGGACGAGCCGACGACGGCGCTCGACGTGACGATTCAGGCGCAGATCCTCGACTTAATGCGGAAGTTGAATGAGGAAACGGGCACGGCAATCATTCTCATCACACACGACCTCGGCGTCGTCGCGGAGATGTGCAAGCGCGTGATCGTCATGTATGCCGGGCAGATCATCGAAATGGCGCCCGTCGAGGAATTGTTCAGCCACCCACGACACCCGTACACGCTCGGCCTAATGAACTCGGTGCCGCGCATCGGCCAGGATGTCAAGGTGCCGCTGCATCCGATTGGCGGGCTACCGCCGGACTTGCGCGACCCGCCGAAGGGGTGTCGGTTCCGGCCGCGCTGCCCGCGCCGAACCGCGCAGTGCGAAGAAACACCGCCACTGGAGGTGATGGGGCCATTCCATCTCGCGGCGTGCTGGCATCCAATCGAGTAACGAGTGGGCAGTGGGCAGTGAGCAGCCGGATCGTCATACTGCCCACTGTCCACTGCCCACTCTCTAAAGGAGACAACGTTGGCACAGGAAGTTTTGGAGGAAGCAGCCAAGCCGATCGAACAAGATGCGATCCTCGTTGTTGACGACATCAAGAAGCACTTCGATGTCGGCGGCTTCGGGCGGCATGCGACGATCAAGGCGGTAGATGGCATCTCCTTCTCGATCCGCAAGGGCGAGACATTCGGGCTGGTCGGCGAATCGGGCTGCGGCAAGACGACGCTCGGCCAGACGATTATCCGGTTGTACGACCCGACGAGCGGCAAAGTCACTTTCGACGGGCACGAGATTTCGCACATCAACGGCGGGGAACTGCGTAAGGTCCGCAAGGGCCTGCAAATGATCTTCCAGGACCCGGCGGCCTCGCTCGACCCGCGCATGACGGTCGGCTCGATCATCGCGGAACCGCTCAATATCATCGGCATCGGCACCAAGGAAGAGCGGCGTGAGCGGGTGCGGGAACTGCTGCGTGTCGTCGGCCTCAACTCGTACTTCGTCAACCGCTATCCGCACGAGTTCTCGGGCGGGCAGCGGCAACGGATCGGCATCGCCCGCGCGCTCGCGCCCAACCCGCGCCTGATTATCTGCGACGAGCCGGTTTCGGCGCTCGATGTCTCGATCCAGGCGCAAGTCCTCAACCTGCTGCGCGATCTCCAGCGGCAGTTCGGCCTCACGTATCTCTTCATCGCGCATAATCTTGCGGTTGTGGCGCATATCTCGGACCGCGTTGGCGTGATGTATCTCGGCAAGATGATGGAGATCGGCGACAGCAAGACAATCACGGAAAGCCCGTCGCATCCGTACACCAAGGCGCTGATCTCCGCCATCCCGGTGCCGATCCCCGGCCTGTCGCGGAATCGGATGGTGCTGACCGGTGATGTCCCCAGCCCGGCGAACCCGCCATCGGGTTGCCCATTCCATACGCGCTGTCCGGTGGCGCGGCCCAACTGCGCCACCGACGTGCCGCTCCTGACACCGCGCGAAAACGACCATTGGGTGGCCTGCCACTACGCATAATCGGGATCAACCTCAACCCCCGGCCCCTCTCCATTGCGATGGAGAGGGGGAGCGACCTCCTGAAGAGCAGGATATTCGGGGAATGCTACGACACTTCAGGCGAGTCACCCCTCTCCATCGCAATGGAGAGGGGCTGGGGGTGAGGTTTCTCCGAGAAGGAGGTGATTGGACGGATTGCCCATCACTATATTAGACTACGCATGACATGCGTCAGGGGTATTTGGAAATGATCGGGTGCGCGGGACAATGCCATACGATATGGCAGCGCACCAACGAAGCATGGAGGGAAGATGGAATCTCGGGATAGTTGGGATCAGAAGCAGGTGCTTCAAGACCCGGAGATGCTCGCGCGGCTAGAGCGCAACCTGCGTGGCGCGGGGATGCCACGCCGTAACTTCCTGGCAATGGCGAGCGCCGTCGCCGGCTCCGCCGCCCTCGCCGCCTGCGGCGGGAGCAGCAGCCCGACCGCGACCAGCGCGCCCGCCGCCGCGACGGCGACCAAGCCAGCGGCAGCGGCGTCATCGGC
>JALYXG010000078.1 GCA_030947205.1 Chloroflexota bacterium | reverse complement strand
GTGTCCCAGACGGTAATATTGACCGGGCAGGGGAGCGGGCGAGCAAGTGTAACGGGCACGTTAATGCCCTCGCTCATCGCTTCCTCGAAAAAGCTCGCCGCGCCCTCGTCCACCCACGTCTCGGTCTGCGGGTGCGTGCCGAGCAGACCGTAAAACCACTGATGCGACGTTTCGTGCGAGACGAGGGTGCGCAGTGGCACACCGCGCACTTTTGTGCCGATCATCACGAGTGTCGGGAACTCGACGCCGCCCGGCATCGTCGTGCCCGCATCGGCGACGCGGAAGACGGGATACGGGTAGGGGCCGACCGTCGCGCTCATCCATTCGAGCGCATGGATCGCATACGTCAGAATATCCGCGTCCGTCTCGGCTCCGGACGCGAGATGGCTCGGGATCGTGAAGACCTCGACGCGCACGTTCTCCTTTGTTGTCCCTTGCACGACGCTGTATGCGGGCGAAAGGAGCGCGGCGAAATCGCGCACATTCGGCGCGTCAATCGTGTAGACCGTACGCGCGCCGCTCACCTCTTTATGCTGGACAACGCCGGTGGCGGCGAGCGTCTGTGCGGTCGGCACGGTCAGCGTCACATGGAAATTCCCCGTCGCCGTGTAGACGGCGTCGAACTGGTCGTGATAGCCGTGATCGTCCGAGAGCATCGGGAACCAGTAGCCGAGCCGAAGGATGTCGCCGTCGCGCCGCGTCACGTCCCAGCCGTCGCCGCCATCACGGATGTCGAGGTGGAAGGTGAAGCCGACCATCCGACTATCGCCGGGCGCGAGGGCAGGCCATTCCGGGAAGGAGACGCGCACCTCCGCCTGATTCACCGCCGCCGCGATGACGTCAATCGTGCCGCCATCGAGCGTGAACCAGCCGTAATGCGCCGCCGCGACATTGAACGTGACGGCGGGAATCGCCTGCTGCCCGGTATTCGTCAGGCGCACTTGCTCCGTTCCGCTGACGTGGATCGCGCCATTCGCCCCCACCTCGCCGACCGTCGCGGCGAGGATATAGTCCGCCGCGAGCGGCGGGATGTCCGTCGTCGCCGGGTGGGGATTTTGTGGGTCGCCACCGCGCACAGCGGGCGCAAGTGTCGGCACAAAGAGCGGAGCATCCGCCGCGACGCAGGCCGGGAAGAGCAACGCAACAAGGAGGAATAGTAGCAGGATGCGGTATCGCTTCATGCCGCCAGTGTAGCGGTGCCATTATGTCGAGTCAAACAGATGGGCGAGAAGAAATCAATCGAACCACCAAGGACACCAAGAACACCAAGAGAATACAAAGAAGATAACCGGGATTCTCTTTTTCCCTTCTTGGTGTCCTTGGTGTCTTGGTGGTTCAATTTCCGCCGCTACTGCGGGATGCGGAAGACCTGCCCTGGAAAGATCAGATTGGGGTCGGCGATCTCGTCCGTGTTCGCGGCGAAGATGCGCGGCCATTGCGTCGCGTCGCCGTACCAGTGCTGGGCGATCCCCGAAAGCGTGTCTCCCGCGATGACGGTGTACTCCGCGAAGCCATGATACGGGTCAATCAAGGCACGCCCGAAGATGACCGGCACCGTCACCTTGTTCAACTCGTCACCCATGCCGCTGGGCGGGAACTCGAAGACCTCGACGGTGCCATTCGCCGTCGCGGGGATCGCGCCGAGGGCAAGCAATGCGTGGTAGTTCCCCCAGATGCCGAGGCCGCCCGCCATGATGCTCGTCAACGCGATTTCCGCCCCATTGTCGTCGCGCACGCGTGCGGAGAACGTCCCCTCGAAGCCGGTGCCGACGCCGCAAATCGAGACGGGATCGTCCACGATGTCATACGGTTGCGGCTGCCGGATGGTAATCGGTGCGAAACTCGGCATCGTTTTTCTCCTGACGCATGGTGATGTATAGACACTGGTACAACGCCCCGACGTGCCGCACGGTTCCGCGATGTGGGATCGCGGTATACTGCGGCGATTGAACGGAGAGAAAGGGAGCCACCATGCAGACAAGCGGGCACGAGACGGTTTTCACGCTGGAAACGACGCCGATCAAGTTTGGGCCGGGCGCGTCGGACGAGGCGGGGTGGGAGTTGCGGCGGCTCGGCGTGACGTGTGTGCTGCTCGTCTCCGACCCCGGCGTCGTGCGAGCAGGGATCACCGCGCGCGTGCAGCGGGCCATCGAGGCAGCGGGCGTCGCCTGCGTCGTCTACGACCGTGTGCGCGTCGAGCCGACCGTGCAATCGTTGCAGGACGCCGCCGATTTCGCCCGCGCGGAAGGGGTGGACGGCTTTGTCGGCCTCGGTGGCGGTTCATCCATTGACACGGCGAAGGTGGCGAACCTGCTCGTCACGTATCCCGCGCCGCTGCTGGACTACGTCAATAAGCCGATCGGCGCGGGGCGCGTCCCGCCCGGCCCGCTGATGCCGCTGCTCGCCATGCCGACGACCGCCGGGACCGGCTCGGAAGCGACCTCGGTCGCCGCGCTGGAAATCCCCGAGCAGCACGTCAAGACGGGCCTTTCGAACCGCTGGCTGCGCCCCAACATCGGCATCGTGGACCCGCTTTTGACGCTGACGATGACACCCGAAGTGACCTCATCGTGCGGGCTGGACGCACTCTGCCACGCCGTAGAATCGTATCTCGCGCGGGACTTCACTTCGCGCCTGACGCCCGAAACGCCCGGCGACCGCCCGATGTTTCAGGGTTCGACGCCGATCTCCGACATCTGGGCGATGAAGACGCTCGAACTCGGTGGCCAATTCCTGCGCCGCGCCGTCCAGAACGGGCAGGACATCGAGGCGCGCACGCAGATGTCGCTGGCGGCGATGATCGCCGGGATCGGTTTTGGCAACGCGGGCACGCACATCCCGCACGCCTGCTCGTACCCGATTGCCGGCCTGAAGCATGTCTACCAGCCACCCGGCTACCCGACCGATCACCCCTTCGTGCCACACGGCCACTCAGTGATCGTCACCGCGCCCGCCGCCTTCCGCTTCACCTACTCGACCAACCCGGCGAAGCACCACCACGCGGCGGAACTACTCGCGGGCCACCCGCTACCGAACGCGGACGAAAACACGCTTCCATCGGTGCTCATCCAACTAATGAAGGACATCGAAGCCCCGCGTGGCATCGCCGAACTTGGCTACGACGACGGCGACATTGATGCGCTCATCGAAGGTGCGCTGAAGCAGCAGCGTCTGCTCATCATCTCCCCGCGCGAGCCGAGCGCGGACGACCTCGCGGCGATCCTACGCGACTCGATGGCGAACTGGTAACAGCGGCTATATTCAAGTCTGCTGTTCTGTCCAACGGCTTGTTACGCCCTCGAATTTCTGTGCGATCCACTTCGTGATTACACGCATCGTATCGAGGTCGCTATTCTGTGCAATAATCTTTGGTAGAACGAATTCCGTAACCGCTTGCTCGTCGCTCGGATCGGGGAGTTCGCGAGTTTGTTCGGATTCGACAACGCGCTGAATAAATACATCCTTGTCCACTGGGACCACATTTGCATGGGTTGCCGCTCTGAACTCGCGAAAGATACTTGTCGCACTCTTGAAAAGCCCTTCGTATCTTTCCCGAAACACGTTTCGCAGAGCATTATCCAAACGATCGAAGAACTCGACGTGCTTGTCCATTTCGTAACATATAAACTCGAAATGCCGAACATCTGAGGGAGCCTCGCTAATCGGATCGCCAGTCACAAGAATCACTTCTTTACTGTGTGCATGTGCGATGCCAAGCTCATAAAACACATTAGGGT
>JALYXG010000021.1 GCA_030947205.1 Chloroflexota bacterium | reverse complement strand
GTCGCGAAAATCTGGGTGATAACGCTGCGCGATCGCTGCTCGATGTCACGGTACGTCCAGACGATCAGCGCGAACCAGAGGGCAGCGAAATAGGCCAGGCCGAGCGCGATGATCAGTTTCGCGCCGGAGGCGAAAACTTCGAGAACCTTGTCCATGGATTATCCCCCTTGCTGTGCGGGCGCCGGGCGTCCGGGCATGCACATGGCGGCCGCGTTGCGGCAGTTCCCGCTAGTCTACCACAATGCGCTCGAAGCGAACGACGCGCAAACTGAAGACAGCGGCGCCACCGACCTGCACCTCGATGGGGTTCGGCATATAAAACTCACCCGGCTCCATCACCGGCATGAGCGGGTTCATGTATTGAGTGCGCGTGTAGCAGTTCTGCTTGAGAATGCGGAGCACGTCCGGCACCTGCGTTTCCTCGACACCGACGAGCACCGTCACGTTCGATTCGCGCAAAAAGCCACCGGCGCTGTTGATTTGCGTCGCGCGGTAGCCGTTCTGCGTGAGTGCAGCGATCAGGCGATCCGCGTCACGCCCCTGAATGACCGCAAAAATCAGTCTCATACCCGAACCCGCCTTCTCAGTCGTACGCCGCAGTGAGCACGGAACGCCCGACGAATGGTGACAACGCGGAACAGATCGCCCCCGCTACCACCAAAGGGGCCGCACCCGCATCAATGACCCGCCAGCGCGCGGGTTCCACCTGAGCGAGTGCATGATACCCGTTCCGCACGCGTTCGTGAAATGGGCGCCCGGCGTTGTCCAACCGGTTCAGGTCGCCGCCGCGCCGTTTGCGCTCCAGCCCTTCATCTACGGGCAGATCGAGCAGAAATGTCCGATCCGGCACGAGGCCACCCGTCGCGATGCGATTCAGTGTTTGCAGCGTCTCGATCGGTAACCCACGACCGTAGCCTTGGTAGGCGAGTGTCGAGTCCGTGTACCGGTCGCAGATGACGATCGTTCCCGTCGCCAGCGCGGGTCGCACGACTTCGGCAACAAACTGCGCGCGCGAGGCGACATACAAGAGCGCCTCCGCCATCGGGTCCATACCGTCATTCTTGTTGTCGAGCAGGATCGCGCGGATTTGCTCGCTAATCGCCGCGCCGCCCGGCTCACGCGTGACGAGGGTGCGCAAGCCGCGCTCTTCCAAGCGGGTCGCCAGCATCCGCGCTTGCGTCGTCTTGCCGCACCCTTCGACGCCCTCAAAGGTAATAAACATGGCTCCCTCGCGCGATAATCATGCCGCTGCATAGTGTCCGTACACAGTATGCAGATAGTACACGAGGAGTGATCGGAATGCAAAGGGTGAGTTCGATGTCCGATGTTCGGAGTGGGATTCACTGCGAACATCGAACTCCGAACTCCGAACTCTCTCCCTAGTCCGCGCCGCGGAAGATTTCGACGCGCCGATCCGCGCCTTGCCCACGGCTACGCGAGCCGAGGTTATAACGATCGGCCATCTGGTGCTGCAAGCGGCGGATATATGATGATTGCGGCCGCAACTCCACCGCCCCAACATTGTCGAGTACGCTGCTGATCGCCGCTTCCGCCTCCTCCATCGCCTGCAACTGCGGATCGGACGGCTTCTCCGGTTCCGGGGCGGTCCGGGAAACCTCGAAAACATTGGCGAGCACGCTCTCCATTTGCTGCTGTGTGTTCGAGCGGAGCACGTAAACGGGTGTACCGTTCACTTCCGCCTCGACAAGCGGCTGCGGGCGGCGGCGGTAGTAGTTCTTGAGCGTCATCACCGCGTCCGCTTCCTTGATGGTGCGGACGATCACCGCCGCGACACGGATGGAGCGGATCGCTTCTTCCAGCCGGTTGCGGCTGACGCCGAACGGATAAATCCGCAGTGGCTTTTCTTCCGTGCCACGCCCGCGCCGCACGGGATCGCGCAGTTCATGCACCACTGGAGCGCGCCGTTCCGGCTCGACAGGCCCGACTTCCGTGTGAGCGACGTGCTGCTCACGCGACTTGCTGCCGAAGGAGCCGGTCGGCGCGATGCCCGTCAGTCGCTCCATCGGCGAGACAGTTTCTACGGCGCGCTGGGCATTGCGCCCCGTCAGTCGCTCCGGCATGAGAACGGGAGACTGGCTCCGCCGCTCATTCCATTGACCGCGACCGCTGCTATTCTCGCGCTCGCGGCGCTGCGTCGCGCCGAAACGCGCCGCGCTCGAAAGAATTTCGTAGCCGCCATCGTCGAGCCGCTTGCGGACTTCCGGCTCGACCGTCTGGTTGCGAAGCGTCGCATCCACCATCGCCGCGACATCGTGGTAGACCGCGACCTGATCCCGCTCGCGCAACTCAACCATCACGGAGAAGGTCGGGGGCGCCTTGCGCTCGAGGATGGACTTTTGCGTGCCGCGCCGTCGCGCCTCCTCGTCGGAAAGCGTAACGGACTGGATGCCGCCGATCAGGTCGGAAAGGGTCGGGTTGAGCATCAGGTTTTCGAGCGTGTTGCCGTGCGCCGTGCCGATCAGTTGCACGCCGCGCTCGGCAATTGTGCGCGCCGCCCCCGCTTCGAGTTCCGTGCCGATCTCGTCAATGACGATCACTTCCGGCATGTGGTTCTCGACCGCCTCGATCATCACCCCGTGCTGCGCGGTCGGCGTCGGCACCTGCATCCGGCGTGCCCGGCCAATCGAGGGGTGCGGGATATCGCCATCGCCCGCGATCTCGTTCGACGTGTCCACGATTACGACGCGCTTGCGGAACTCATCCGCCAGCACGCGCGCCGCCTCGCGCAGCATCGTCGTCTTGCCGACGCCCGGCCGACCGAGCATCAGGATACTCTCGCCCGATTCGACGAGATCGCGCAGAATCGCGATCGTCCCATAGACGGCGCGACCGATGCGGCAGGTGAGGCCAACGATTTCGCCCTCGCGGTTGCGGATCGCGGAGATACGGTGGAGCGTGCGCTCGATGCCGGCGCGGTTGTCGCCGCCGAACTGGCCGATCCGTTCCGCGACATA